>JADZDJ010000136.1 GCA_020851115.1 Pirellulales bacterium | reverse complement strand
GTCCAAAAAACCGCTGAAGTTGTTACCGCCGCGATAACTTTGGGCTCGGACAAACCATTGAAATAGCTCGCGGTGGAGGTCGATCGTCCAACCGACCTTGAGGAATCGCAGCGACTTCACCAGACCGATTTGCGCTTCCTGTTCCGGCGCGGCGGCGAGCAATTTCATTCCTTTCTCGGCTGCGGACGGTGACTGCAGGTAGCACAGCAATTCAGTGAGCAGAACATTCGCCTGCGGATCACTGGCGGGATATAGGCCGTCGAGCCGAGCGATCAGCTTGGCGCGTGTATCCTCGTCGGGCGCTCCCAAGCGATAGAGTGCCAGCTCATACGCGCGGAGCAATTCCAACCGCTGTTCTGGGGAAAGCTGGGACCAGTCGATTCTGCCGAGCGCGGCCAATACGGGCCCGTGCAACGGATGTCGTTTGGCATTGGCGGCTGGGAAGGCGGGCGGAGGCGTATCCAGATCGGGTCCGGTTGGTTTGAACGAGCGATGCACCGTGCGTGAGAGGGCGATCAAGGCCGTGAGCGCAGCCTGTGGGTTCGATTCTGCCAGGGCGCGATCCTGCCACGATTCGAGTGGTCGACGCTCGATGGCCGCACGGGCCGTAGCTCGGAGGAAACGATCACTGTGCCCCAGGTACGGCCACGCTTTCTCCACAGCATCCGGATGATCGCCAACGTGCAAGGCTTCCAAATCGTGGCGAAGCCTTCGCTCGTCGGCATTCGGCTGGTGCCCGAACGCCCGGGCCGTCGATTCCTTGCCGACATAGGTCACACGATACAACCCCGACTGAGTCTTGCGGCCGCCAATCAGAAAATACATTGCCCCGTCGTGCGGATTGACGATTGCATCGGTAAAAGGCAGCGGCGTGGCCGACATGAATTCCTCGAGCGTGCCGGTGTACGATGAGCCGGCCGGCTGCAGGTGCACGGCGTACATCTTGCCGTAGGTCCAATCGCACAGGAAAAGCGTGTTCTGATACTTCGCGGGGAACTTGGCGCCGTAACCAAACGTGATGCCGGTCGGCGAGCCGAGGCCGACATTGACAACGGGCGGCACGGTATCGGCAAAGTAAACGGGCCACTTGCCGCTGCCGTTGCGCCAGCCCCAATCGACGCCGCTTACGGCGTGGCACACGCGGGTGGGCCGGTAGAACGGCGTGCCGATGTCCCATTCCATGTCGGCGTCGAATGTGAATAGTTCACCGTCGACATTGAAAGCAATATCGAATGGATTGCGGAAGCCGCTGGTGATGCGTTCCCAATTCTTGGCATCCGGATCAATCTTGTAGATCGCCCCAGCCGGTGCTGGCACGCCGCGCATAAAGCCCACGCCGTAAATGCGCGGCAGCAACAGGTCTTCATCCCAGATTTCTGGCACGCGCGAGGTGGCGTCCTTCATCGGGTGGGTGTTATTGCCACAGACAACGTACAGCGATTTACCATCCGGCGACGGTACGATTGCATGTGGGCCGTGTTCGCCGCCGCCATCGACATTCTTGAGAAACTCGACAGAATCGAGTTGGTCATCGCCGTTCGTATCACGCACTCGATAAACGCCGTTCTTCAAGCTGTCGCCGTCGTTGACCATGACGTAGAGGCGGTTGAAGGCCCACAGCAGACCGTGGGCCATGCCGATATCGGCAGGAATTTTCTCAATCCTCGCCGGCGATTTCTCGCCTAATTCCGGCGGCGTTACGCGATACAGGCCGCCGTATTGGTCGCTCACAATCAGCCGGCCCCTTGGGTCGTGGCAAATGTTGACCCATGAGCCTTCTTCTTCCTTCGGCACCGAGTACAGCAGTTCAGCACGAAAGCCTTCCGGCAAGTGGATTCGATCGACCGGTGTTGCCGCGGCGGCAAGTTCGATCTTCCGTTGAGTTGCTGGCTGCGACGCCGATTCAGCCGCTTGGGCCACGCGCGCGAAACAGGACCATATGAGAACCGCCCAAGTCCAGAATCGAATAAGCATGTACGATGTCCGTTGCCAGCGTGCGAAGGTGAGGGTGATGGGAACGGCCGAAGACCGACCATTCGGAGAGAATCGTATCAATACGATTTTACTGAGAGATTTGCCGACAATATATAGTTGGTCCAACAATTCTTTGCATGGTCCTGACAGGCAAGATAGCATCGGCGCTGGCGGCTCCGCATAATTGAAGGCGGCCATTGTGGTCGGTCCTTCTCATTTTCCGCCAATTGCGTTCGCAAAGTTCTTTTTGCCGATTGAAGTACGACGACCGTTGAGCAAAACGGACAGGATATCAGGATCGGCAGGATTCACGGAAAGAGCATTTGCGGAGTGGGGAGCGCTTCCACCCGCTGAATTTATCCACGTGATCGGGCAAATCCTGTTATCCTGTCAAGTCTTCATCCAAGAGCCACACATTCACCCCAACAACGGCTAAACTGTTACCGGCGATCGAATTGATGGATTGGTACAAGTGACCTCGCTGCCATGCAGCTTTTTCCGATCACAAGTCCGGCCGGTGTGTTAGCCACGTTGAGCGGCGTGTGCGCTTTTTTCTTCTGGTTCGAAAAGGCCACCGGCTGGCGGCTCTTTCAGTTTTTGCCGACGCTGATCTTCATGTATCTGGTGCCGGTGATATTCACGAACGTGGGCGTGCTGCCGGCAAAGTCGCCCGTCTATGACATCATCCAAAGCCTGCTATTGCCGATGCTGCTGACGCTGTTGTTGCTCAACTTGAACGTGGCCGGAGCGGCACGGGTGATGGGGCGTGGCATTGGTGTGTTCTTGTTTGGAAGTGTGGGCGTGATGGTGGGCGCCGTGACGGCGACGGCCGTCGTTCATTCATGGCTGGGTCCCACCGTTTGGCGCTCGTATGGTGCGCTGACTGGCAGTTGGATCGGCGGCTCGGCAAACATGGCGGCGGTGAGCGAAATGGTTCAGACGTCGGGCAGCGACTATGGCTTGGCGATGCTTGCCGATTCCACAATTCCGTATCTTTTCTGGATGCCGCTGCTACTGGGTTCCAAGAGATTCGCGGATCGGTTTGCCCGATTTACGCGAGCTTCGGTGGTAAGTGAGAACGAGATTGATGCAGTGGCCGGGGAGCAGCATTCGGCAACAGTGGCTCCGACTCCTCGGGACTATGTTTTTCTGTTGTGCATTGCGCTAATGGCAACGTGGTTGGCGGATGTCGCCGCAACGTGGATCGACCAGCAGGTTGCCGCATGGTCGACGCCGGCTGCTGCTCGCGGAGTTGCTGAAGCGACGCCGTATCTTACCGCGGCAACATGGCGAATCTTGCTCATTACGACGATCGGCATCGGGTTATCGTTGACGCCATTGCGCCACATTCCGGGCAGTCAAGATTTGGGCATGGGGATGCTGTACCTGTTC
>JADZDJ010000135.1 GCA_020851115.1 Pirellulales bacterium | reverse complement strand
TTCCGCAAATTCCGGTACGGCTTAATGCAACACCTGAACTTGAGCCCTATCATCAGCCGGTCATCGCTCATGACAAGGTTCGCTACGTTGGCGAACCGTTGGCTGTTGTCATTGCGGATAGTGCTGCGGGCGCGGAGGACGCCCTCGGTGCCGTTACCGTCGAAATAGAAGACATCGCTGCAGTTTCGAACCTGGGCCTGTCAGACCTGGAAAGCACGCCTCCGTCTGAGCCCGATAGCTTGCTCTTCGATAACAAAACGGACAACAGGGCGCTGACATCAAGAATAACCAAGGGTGATGCAGCTGCAGCTTTCGCGCGAGCCACTTATCGTCATAAAGAAAGTTTCTACGTTCACCGACATACCGGGGTGATGATGGAAACCCGCGGGGTTCTGGCCGAGTGGGACAATGCAAACAGCCGACTGATCGTCAGTGGCGCTACGAAGGTTCCGTTTGCCAACCGCCGCATACTCGCCTCGCTTATAAATATGCCCGAGGAGGCCATCGATTTCATTGAGGGAGACACGGGAGGTAGCTTTGGTTTGCGCGGAGAATTTTTTCCTGAAGACTTTCTCATCCCGTTTGCAGCCCGTTCATTAAAGCGACCTGTCAAATGGATCGAGGATCGGAGAGAGCATTTCTTGGCAATCAGTCACGCGCGAGATGCCCGCTGTGACATCGAAATCGCATGCGATGGCCATGGCACGATCTTAGGAGTAAGCGGTGATATCTATGCGGATGTCGGCGCCTACGTGAGAACAGCGGGAACAGTCGCGCCGCGCAATGCAGGGCTTTTCTTTGGCGGACCCTATCGCATTCCCAATATCGATATTTCCAGCCACGCAGAGCTATCGAACAAAGCGCCCTCTGGAACTTATCGTGCACCGGGTCGATACGAAGCCGATTTCTTCCGTGAGCGCCTTTTCGACATCGTCGCGCGAGAGATGGGGATTGATCGCGTAGAATTCAGACGTCGAAATCTAGTTTCCGAAGCCGAGATGCCTTACTCCATTCCAAGTATCACGCCAGCTTCGCATTCAAATGAACTCGACAGCGGCGCCTATCATCATATTTTGGATAGTTGTCTAGAGAAGTTCGGATGGAAAGACCGCGAAAAACTGCAGGGCCAGCAGATCGATGGTCGTTACCATGGGATTGCCGTCGGTTGCTTCGTGGAAGGTGGTGCCGCGGGTCCGAGCGAAAACGCAAAGATCGAACTACGAAAGGACGGCAAATTCGCCGTCTACGTCGGATCATCAGCTGTAGGGCAGGGAGTGGCGACTGTCTTGACCCAAATTGCTGCCGATGAGTTGGGCGTCGAGATGGAAAGAATTGAACTGTTCCACGGATCAACGACCCTTGTCGCGGAAGGCTGGGGTTCGTACGCATCTCGTTCAACCGTAATGGGAGGGTCCGCGATTCTGCTCTGTGCGGAGTCCATAAAGAGGATGTTGAAAAGCGAAGCCGCCAAAATTTTGCAGGCATCCCCCGAGACGATGCGGATAGTTGATAGTGGAATTCAAGGGTCGGACGGCCGGACTTTAGCTTGGGAAGTTCTTGCGACTCTGGATATTTCCGTCGAGAAGAAGTTCCTAAACAACAAGCACACTTTCAACTACGGTACTCACGCTGCGCACGTGGCAGTGGACATCAAGTTGGGAAGTATCGAGGTTGTCGACTACGTGGCAGTCGAGGATCCGGGAGTTGTGATCAACCCGCTCACGATACACGGCCAAGTAATCGGGGCGATCGTTCAAGGCCTCGGCGGGACTCTTCTCGAACATCTCGTTTATGATGACGATGGGCAGCTTTTGACCGGTTCGTTTGCTGACTACCTCTTGCCTCTTGCCACCGATTTTTCAAACATTCGTGCCTACTGCGAGCCGTTGCGACGGTCTCCGAACAATCCGATGGGAATGAAAGGCGCCGGAGAGGGGGGGATCATTCCCGTAGGCGGTGTTATTGCAAACGCAGTTGCCAACGCATTGCAGTCCCTGGGTGTGGAGCCTCGATCGCTGCCGTTGTCCCCCTCAAAACTCTGGAGCCTTGCGTGTGACGTGGCGCCTGCGAATGTCGCCCGCTCATTTCATCAGACCTGAAACAAGGCGACTCACGAATAAGACTGAATTTGTCTGGTCGTTCCGAATGAAACGGAGCCGCGGCCGCACGCAGCCTTGTTGATAGCCGCTTAAGCACCACCGCGAGTCCGGGCGGAGGTTCTTTGAGCAAAAAGCGCACTGATAGTTTGGCGAAGCCAACGGCAGGCTTTATCGTCATGCGATCGCTCATGCCAAAATTGTCGCGTGACGATAGGTTCAATCTCAAAAGGCACCGGCCGCTCCACCAATCCTCCCATCCGCAAAAATATACCGGCCAACGTGCGAGGCAGAACGGCAATCAAATCGGTCTCGGCGAGAGTGAAGGGCGCAACCATATGATTCGGTAGATGAAGGCGAACGCCACGTTGCGTTGCGAGAGGTCCTAACGCCTTTTGAATCATGGTCTCGCAAACGGCTGGCGGGCCGATAGCGAGATGCTCTGCCGACAGATAGCTGTCTAAGGTGAGATCCTCCTCCGACAAAGGATGCTTTGCACGCATTACGCAGCAATAAGTTTCGTTGAAGATTCGTTGCTGGAAAAAGTCAGTATGCTCCTGTGGGAGCTGCCCTATTGCAAGATCCGCTTTGCCCTCTTCGAGGGCGGTACGATAAGCCCGACGCGGCATTTCGTGAACAATTATCGAAATTTTGGGAGCCTTCTCCCTGATGTGTCCGAGCAGTGTGGGCAGGAATATCAGCTGACAAACATCTGTCATGATGAGACTAAGAACTCTATCAGACGAAGCAGCATCAAAATCACTTGCCTTCTTCAAGGCAGCCTGCATCGTGACCAACGCTTGCGACAACGGCTCATAAATTTCCAATGCAAAGGGAGTCGGCTGCATTCCCGACCCTGTCCGAACGAAGAGCTGATTCCCAAAATTGTCGCGCAGACGCGACAATGCGTGACTCAGTGACGATTGCGCCAATTGCAGATGAGCGGCGGCTGTGGTCACGCTGCCTTGCTCCATAAGCGCAACGAAAACCTTCAATAG
>JADZDJ010000134.1 GCA_020851115.1 Pirellulales bacterium | reverse complement strand
TGGCTCGCGCTGGTGCTCTCATGGCTCGGCCTCCTGAAAACGAGATGTTGCCCCAACCCAATTGTATCCAGACGGCCCAGGTTCCATGATGCTAGCGTTTAACAAACACCTTCTAACACCGCCACGAGCAGGCCGAGCGTATTCACCAGCAAATGTCGCTATCGGCCCTTGATCTTCTGGCCGCCGTCGTAGCCCCGCTGCTCGCCCCCCACGTCGGTCGTCATGGCCGATTGGCTGTTGATGCAGATGGCGCTGGGCGTGGCTTCGTGCCAGTGGCCCTACGCACTTGGGTCCGCAACGCATCGACCATCTTCGTCAACGTGCTGTCGTTGCGCCACTGCGCGAAGTATTCGCACGCCGTACTCTTGGGCTGCAGATCGTGCGGCAGCATGTCCCATTGGCTGCCGCTGCGATGGAGAGGCAAGAACGTATTGACTACTACGCGCAAATTGACCGTCCGCGGCCACCCGCCGTGCTTGGCCAGCGGCAGCAGGGAGTGGTGATTTCCCCTTGAGCGTCGATGAGGTCCGTGGCGTAGGACTTTCGCGAAATGACATCCATGCCAGCATTCCGGAAAACCCCGGAAAGAAGGGTTGAAGGAATGCCCTTGCATCAAGGCCAGTCGGATACTATTGTTTGGCCACTTTTCTCAGATTCTGCGCGCTGGATGGTTTGAGCCATCGCGACAGAATCGATCGGGCGCTCGCCCCAGGGGCATCGACTGCGACGGAAGGAGTTGCGACGTGAGAACTTTTCGACTACAGATGACTACGCTGTGGCACATGGGCCTCTGGAGTGCCCTGTTTCTCATCTCATCCGCCGGTTGCGGCTGGATGGCGCAAGGACAGAATTCCGAAGGCGTGCGGTTGTTCAGCCAAGGTCAATACGACGCCGCGTCACAGCGCTTTCGGCAAGCGATCCAAAGCGATCCCGACAATCCCAACGGCTACTACAACCTGGCGGCTTATTATCATCGACAAGGGAAGCTGCAACAGCGATCGGTCGATCTGACACAAGCCGAAAACTATTACCAGCAATGCTTGGGGCACAATCCTAACCACGTCGAATGCCGTCGCGGATTGGCGGTGCTGCTCGTCGAGCAAGGCCGTTCGCAGGAAGCGTTCGCGATGTTGCGAGATTGGGAAACGCACAGCCCCAGCTTGCCGGCTCCAAAAATCGAGTTAGCGCGGCTCTACGAAGAGTTTGGCGATAGGAAGTCGGCGACCGACGAGTTAACTTCCGCACTGGCAATTTCGCCGAACGACGCGCGGGCACTCGCGGCGCTCGGCAAGCTGCGCGAAGAAGCCGGCGACCCGGCCCAAGCGCTCGCCAACTATCAACGCTCGCTGATGGCGAACCGATATCAACCGCAATTGGCCCAACGCGTCGTCGCGCTGCAAGCCGCCGGCGCAGGCACGATCGCGCCAAACATGTCGGCTGGTGGAACGCGTGTGGCCGCGTCGCCGGGCGCAATGCCGCACTAATACCCATTAGGCCGCGCGATTGCTGGATAAGTCGACAGCTTGGGCTTCGCCTGTCAGCTCGAACTGTGGCGGTGCCTCCACCATGCTGGCATCGATCGGTCCGCGTTTTTTCTTTCGGCTGATATGATTGATCGCATCAAGCAGTGCAGGTGAAATGCGTTTCGACCAGTACAACAGCCGCGCCAAGGGTGTCACCAACACCAATCGCTGATTGCGTTTGATACCGCGAACGCCACGCCTCGCCGCCCGTTCCGGCGATGCACACAGCCACCCTGGCGGATTTGGCACGGGCTTGTCGCGACCGCTAAGTGCATGATGGTAAAGATTGCTGCGCACCGGTCCGGGACAAAGATTCGTCACTCCGATGCCACGGCGGTTGTACTCGGCCCGCAACGCTTCCGTAAACCCGACGAGGCCGAACTTGCTCGTGTGATAGGCCGCGAAACGCCCGCCGGCGACAACGCCAGAAATGCTGCAAACATTCAATACGTGAGCTTCTTCGCGGGCCAGCAGCGTCGGCAGCAATTCGCGCGTGATTTGCAGCGGAGCGAGCAAATTGATTGCCATCAGCCAGTCCCACTGCTTGCCGGTCATGTTTTCGGTCGGTCCGTAATACGCCACGCCGGCATTGTTCACCAGCAAATCGATGAATTGCCAGCGCGTGTGCAAATCGGCGATTGCCGTGGAGATTTGCGCAGGCTGCGATAAGTCGCAGACTCGGCCCACGGCCACGACGCCCTGCCGACGGCAATCATCGATCGTGGCTTGCATGCCTTGCGCATCGATGTCGAGCAGATACAAATGCACGCCCTCGCGAGCGAGTTCCAGCGCCAGAGCACGACCAATGCCCGAGGCTGCGCCCGTGAGCAGGCACCTTTTCCCTTGTAACAGCTTCATCGGTATTCTCCACGTCCCCGCGATGTTGCGGTTCAATTCTGCTTCAACTCTTCACAACCGCCGCTGAAAGGGCCGAAGCGATCCGTCGCGGCGTCAACCGCAACAGTCCGCGATTGATCTGGTAAACTAGCCCCGGCGTAATTAGCAGCTTTCTCTTGAACATTCCATGGATCGCCTTGCGGGCGACATAGTCTGACGGCACGGTCAGCAGTTTCATCCATTTCGACTTCTCGTGCTCCGCAACATCGTGGAACTCCGTCGGCATGAAACCGGGCGCCACAACGCTGATATTCACTTCGGTCTTTCGCAGTTCGTGCCGCAACGCTTGTGCTAGTGTGATAACATATTCTTTCGCGGCGGAGTAAACCGAGTACCGTGGAATCGGCTGTAAGGCCGCGAACGACGAAACCTGCAAAATGTGCCCGCTGCCTTGCCGCTTCATCGTTTCGCAAAACAATCGCGTCAAAATCGTCACCGCACGGACGTTCACGGCGATCATCGCGTCGATTTCGTCGTGCGATTGTTCCAAAAACGGCCCGAAGTGGCCAAATCCGGCATTATTGATCAAAATGTCGATCCGCAAGCCGGCGGCCTGCACGGCGTCAAACAATTGCCGCGGCCCCTCCTGAGTCGATAGATCCGCCGGCACGATGGCCACTTCGACTCCGCGAGACTGTCGCAGTTCGGCGGCCAAGATTTCCAATCGGTCTTTTCGGCGGGCCGAAATCACCAGGTCGATGCCCCGATCCGCTAGCACTCGCGCGAATTCGACTCCCAGGCCGCTGCTTGCGCCCGTAACCAAGGCTCTCTGTTTGGCAGTTTCCATGCCGATTTGTGTGCCTGGTAGTCTGGTGACTGGTATGATCTAACGATCCGGTTAAATAGGGTGGGAAAGCGTAGCAAAATCCACCATCGAAAGCGAGAGAAAGTGGGAAATCAGCGCGAAAGAAGGGCACAATTGCCGTGCTGTCTCCTTGAAGCCCCTGAGCTAGCATCGTATTCTTCGTGAATCGTCGCATGATGTTACCGGCCGGCTTCGCTTCCAAAGCAGTAGCGGCTGGGCGTTTTGATCCCTGCCTCCCGACGCTCGGCTTTCAACAATGATTGATCGTGTTTTCAATTTTTCTCCCGGCCCGGCCGTTTTGCCCCTTCCGGTGCTTCAACAAGCTCAGCGTGAAATGCTATCGCTTCCCGGCGTTGGCAGTTCGATTTTGGAAATCAGCCATCGCAGCAAAGCGTTCGACGCCATTCTCGCCGAAGCCACCGAGGGCATTCGCGGCTTGCTGGGTGTGCCACAGGGCTACCACATCATGTTCCTGCAAGGTGGGGCGAGTCTGCAATTTTCAATGATTGCGATGAACTTGCTCCGCGGCAGTGGTAAAGCGGCCGACTACCTTCTGACGGGCACCTGGGGCACGAAGGCGATCGACGAAGCGAAACGTGAAGGGGAAACGCGCGTCGTTTGGGACGGAAAGGCCACCAATTACGATCGCCTGCCGAAAACGAGCGATTTGAAATTGAACGCTGGCGCGGCCTACGTTCACTACACCGACAACGAGACCATTCAAGGCGTCGAGTTCGCCGCGCCGCCGGAAGTCGGCCGTATTCCGCTGGTTTGTGACGCGTCAAGCAATTTTCTCAGCCGGCCGATTCCAATCGCCAAGTATGGCCTGATCTATGCCTGCGCTCAAAAGAATGCCGGGCCATCGGGCGTGACGGTGGTCATTGCACGCGACGAGCTCATCCAGCGCGCCCCGAAAGACTTGCCTCCAATGCTCGATTATCGGACCTATGCCGCGAACGAATCGCGCTACAACACGCCACCGACGTTTGGCATCTACATTGTGAACCTGATCTGCCGCTGGCTGAAAAACGACATTGGTGGATTGACGAAGATGCAAGAGCTGAACCAGTGGAAGGCGGCGCAGCTCTACGAGGTCATCGATAAGTATCCGAAGTTGTACCAGGGGCATGCCCAGCCCGATTGCCGCTCGCAAATGAATGTCACGTTCCGCCTCCCCGACGAGACAACGGAAAAGGCGTTCCTTGACGGAGCGAAGCAGCACAAACTGATTGACCTCAAAGGCCACCGCTCGGTCGGCGGTATCCGCGCCTCAATCTACAACGCCATGCCTCGCGAGGGAGTCGATACGCTTCGACAATACATGCTCGACTTCGCCCAGCAGTGCGCCTAAGGACTTGGTTCGATACAGCCTTCCGACTTTTGCCGCGCGCAGGTTTCCCAACCAGTGCCGCAAACATGCTGGAATTGCTCAGTCCGCCCAGTGCGCGATCCAACTTGCTGCGAAAAGGCTTCCAGTAGTCCTGAAAACAGGCTAACCTCTCCTGGATCGCTCGATTTCTCGGCCAACGATGCTGCCCAAGCTGTTCCAGAATCTTCGCAGCACTCGCCAGATCGAACTGGTCGAAGAGTTTCCGTTGCACGCTGTCTGCCATTGGTTGGATCGGCAACAATGCAGCGGTCGCCCGCGAGAGAGGCAAAAACAGCGCTGCATCATCCGGTGCAAAATGGGGCCGATTCGACTAGCAACGACCCGTAAACGAAACTGCCTCACTCCGTTTTTCGCGGTTTGCGATGGGATGCTGAAGTGTATAAATGCACCAGTGGGCGGTACAGGACTCGAACATCCTGCGTTTTCTTCGGGAAAAACGCCATTTCTCGGTCAAAGCGGCGCAGAATGCGGCGCACTCGGCGCACAAAACGCCCCGTTGGACCCCGAATTGGCGGCGGTGGTTGATGCGTGGCCGACCCTGACGGCGGAAGCCAAAGCGGCGGTTATGGGCATCATCGACGGGGCGGGGTGGCAGGGGGCGTGAGCCGTGCAGGGGGTGGCAAGGGGGCCCCAGGCTGGCGGAATTTTTACCACACCCTGCGGGCGCATTGCCGCACCCACATTTAACTATCTAAACCTTATCGAATGTGGGTTGTAATCTTACCTGGGGCGAAAAATGAGGAGCTACAATTATGCCAGGTCGACCGAGAACAAAGTTTAAGAGGGTTGACGAACTGACGGCCCGGATTCACGCCTTTTGCGATGATCTTTATGATTTGATGCCCCGCCAATACGATGAGCGGCCCAGTAGTGACCCGCTTTGTGAGTCGTGGCGCGCGGCCATGAGCGCTGCGGCGGGAGCCTGGCGGGCGGTATTTGAACTGAGACAGCGGCTGGGTGAAAAGGTGGAAATTGATGGCGGCTTGTAGGTTTTAGCTATTGGTTGATGTTGGAATACGTGTGCGCGTGCGCGAGCGATTTCTCGCCTGCCATTGCGGGGCAGTTGGGTTGACCGGCGAACAAGCGTTGCTATTGTTGCTTTTAAGGGTGGCCGTGAGCCGACGGGTGACGCGGCCTGAAGCGGACCATCGGCGGCGCGTTTTCTGCCTTCCGCGCGCTGCGGTGGTCCGGCCCGATGGAGGCAGGTTCTCGTGATCGACATCGACCCGCTGAATGAGGTCTATCATCGGCTGGTTCCGTTGGTGAAGGACAATCGGGACTGGTGGCGCGCCGCCGTTCGGCGATGGGCGAGCGCCCCCCCCGTCTACTTCGATGATGACGGCTTCGATGCTGGCGTGATTCCGGTCCCGTTTTCACATGTCGCACTCACGTCCGACGAGCGGCTGGCACTGTTGGCGGCGATTCACGATTCCCTTGTCAGAGGCATCGGGCGAATTGACCCGTGGCGGGAGCTTCCATCGCTGCCGTCGTTGGATGATGACCGGATGGCGCTGAGGTATGGCATATTAGTGAACGACCGCGTTCCGGAGCTGCGCAACCACTGGGTGACGCATCAAACCGAAGTGGAAGTGTTTGTTGATGAAGTCGAACGGAATTGTTCGTCAATGGTTACGGGACAAACCGCGACGGAGAAAGTCAGGGTTGTTGATCCGCCCGCCGTACGTTTGGCGGATGCGGAGCAGATAGCGGAAGCTGTGGTAGCGAAGCTGGCCAAGGCAAAATCGAGGGGCAAACGAGGCGCGAAGCAAAAATACGATCCCAGGTCCGACAGGCGAATCGTCGATGCGTGGAATACGGGACAATATCGAACGGCTAAAGACTTGGCCGAAGCCCTGGGCATTACCTATGTGGACGCGAAAGCCGCGATGGATCGGCATCGGAAGCGAAAGTAGTATACAGCCGATCCGACCTTGATTTATTCCGTTGGGAATATCTAGCCCATTCTTCTTCGGGCAAAACGGTGCTTTGCGGCACAATCCGGCGGAATAATTCGCGCATGTTCCATTCCGTCGCGGATGATAGTTGCGTGCTGGCCGCATGTCGCGGCCGGCGATCCGATGGAGAAAAAAAATGGACGCAAGTACAGGTGACAGTAGGGAGTCTATGGCACTGAGCTATCGGGGGGTGGCGCGGGCGCTGGGAGTGAGCGAGCGAACGGTGTGGGCGATGGTAAACGATGGCCGGCTGCGGGCGGCGCGGATTGGTCGCAGCGTGCGCGTGCCGCGGGCAGAGCTCGAGCGCTTTCTGGCGGCGGCGCAGGAAGGAGGCGACCAATGAGACGCGACTATCTGGACCGCGCGCCACCGCGCGATATTGATGCCGAGCGGGCGGTTTTAGGGGTCATTTTGCTGGCCCCTGAGCGCATCGCCGACGTGGCGGCCGCACTATCGCCGGCCGATCTGGCCGATGACGCACTCCGGACGGTGTATGGCGCGATGCTGCGGCTGCACCGTCGAGAAATACCCCCCGACGCGACGATGGTGATCGGCGAGCTACGCGACGCCGGCGAGTACGACCCCGAGCGCGGTGTGTCGGCCGCGGCGCTGGCGGAGCTATATACGCTATCGCCCACCGCAATAAGTCTGCCTCACTATGTCGCGCGAGTCGCGGAGATGTCTCGGCGACGGCACGCGATGGAGCGCGGCGTCAGACTCATTCAGGCGGCGCACCGCTGCGAGCCGGGACCGGCGGTGTCGCCCGCGATTCGCCGGGCGACGGCACACGTGATGGCCCATCGGACTCGCGCCGCGCGGAAAGGGGGTGGCCGATGAGCGCTCCCGCTGTCATCCTGTCGGTTGCGCCATCGAACGGCAAACCGCAGCGAATTGTCGAAGCGCGGGTGGGCGAAGTGACACACAGGGATTCAATCGACCCTAATAGCTTCAAGAGCCGGAAGCAATTCATCGCCGTGCTGGCGGAGAAACTGTCAATTAACGCTTCCGAACTAGTTGCAATTGATGACCAAATTATCAGTGAAGCCGACGAGGCCGACGAGGCGATGGGGTTGGCTCTGGCCGACGAGGCCGCGCAAGCGCAAGCCGCAACGCCAACAATTGCAACCTACCCCGAAGTTGATCCATCACTAATCGTCCGGCCGGAGCGGTTCGTTGTGCCGCTGGCATCGGGGCTGTCCGTTCCCGTTCACGCGGAGATCGAAGGGCGGATCGTCGGGCGATGGCTGGTTTTTGTGCGTCACGCCGACGGCCGGCGTGAATGCCGCACGCTGACCAACAGGGTCAACCTGGGGGATGCCGGTCAATTGTTTGTCCACCCGCTGCCTGGGCAACCGAGCGGCAACGCGGCTTGCGGCTGGTCATCCGATGGACGGCGGGAGTGGCTGCAAGGCTCGCCGGTTGCCGATCCGGCGGAGATATTTGCACAACTGTGCGAGCAATTTGCCCTATTTGTTGACCTACCGCCGGAGCAAGCAGCGGGCATTACGGCAACGTTATCACTCTGGGCAATGATGACATATATATACCACTGCTTTCCCGCCGTGCCGTACATTTATGTTGGAGGGCCTGCGGGGAGCGGTAAATCCCGCGTTTTCGAGGTGCTTTCCCGCCTGACGTTTCGCCCGTTGGCATCATCCAACCTGACGGCTGCGGCACTGTTTCGGACAATCAACGATAGGGGCGGAACACTGTTGTTGGACGAGGCCGAGCGGCTGCGGCAAGGGAACGACCCCTCAACCGCCGATCTGCTGTCGATGCTGTTGGCGGGTTACAAACGCGGCGGAAGGGCAACCCGGCTGGAAGCCGTTGGCGATTCGTTCCGCACCGTTGAGTTTGACGTTTTCGGGCCGAAGGCCCTGGCTTGCATCGCGGGCCTGCCGCCGGCGCTAGCGACACGGTGCATCCCTGTGATGATGTTTCGCGCGCCGCCTGGCAGCGAAAAACCGCGACGGCGCATCGACGGCGAACCGGCGGTTTGGCAGCAATTGCGCGACGACCTGCACGCGCTGGCCTTGGAACATGGTTCAGTCTGGCTTTCACTGGCGGAGCGGGCCGACGTTTGCCCTGCCATGAGCGGCCGCGACTTTGAACTATGGCAACCGCTACTGGCACTGGCGAGTTGGATCGAGCAGCACGGAGCGGGCGGGCTAAGAGATTTGGTTGAGGCCCATGCCCTGTCAACGATTGAGGCCGGCCGCGACGATCAGACCCCGGACGCGGATGAAACCCTGCTGCGAATTCTGGCCGACGCCTTGCGCAACGGCGAGCGGCCAACGCCCGGTGACATTTTGGCTAGAGTGCGCCAGCAAGAGCTGGAAGGATTCAACCGCTGGTCGGCACACAGCATTGGCCGAACGATCAAGAGGTACGGAATTACAACCAGGAAGTATGCCGGCCGAAACACCTATCCGCCGGACGCCCTGCCGTCTCTTGAATCAGTCCAAGTAAGGTATGGTGTGGATCTTGGTTTTGCGGTGGGGACACCAACCCCTGGGGAAGGCCACCAAAGTACACCAAACGACACCAGAGGCGGAAATTCCCGAGTGTTTTAACCGTAGTTTTGGTGTACTTGGTGTACTTGGTGTACTTGGTGTACTTGGTGTACTTGGTGTACTTGGTGTACTTTGGTGTACTTCGGTGTACTTCGTTTTGGTAGGTAGGGGGTCGGTTTCGCACACTGTCAAAATCGAAGTTTTATTATGCAATATGACGCCAAAAAGTTTTTGGAAGGGCTTTGTGCCGCTCCGAAGGTGCGGTCTGCCCCTCTTGATCGGCCAGCCAAAGCGACCCAAACCAAACCGGCGAAGGCAACGCAGTCGGTGTGCCGTCGCTGCGGATTGGCCGAATTCGTCGATGTGCCAATTCACTCCGGGCAATCCGTCCGGCGGGATTGTGCCTGTTGCCACCGGTTCATCAACTTCGTGCGGTGGTACGGCAAGCCGTCGGAAAATTGACAAAACGAAATTTTTGGGGGGTATCAAGCATCGAACCGACCCGCCCGGACGCAATAGGCGCAAAATGGTGGCTGCCAATTTTGGCAAAACGGAGTGAAACCCATACACTTGATATTTACGTAAGTATTCTCTAAGATGCCATTATGACCAACAAAGCAAAGCTACTTTCGGAGCAACTGCGAGAAGCAATTCTGAACGCCGACGTTTCTCGCTATCGCATCTCGAAAGACACGGGAATTAGCGAAGCGCAGTTGTCGCGGTTCGTGAACAAAATTTGCGGCCTGGGACAAGAGGCCAGCGACAAAATCGGCGAATATCTGGGTCTGCAATTAGTCGGCCCGAAGCAAAAGAGCAACCAAAAAACGAAAGGCAAGTGAGCTATGGCCAGCATCGCGCGCGACAAAAACGGCTACCGACGGATTTTATTCGTTACACCTGACGGCAAGAGGCCGACGATCCGGCTAGGGAAAATCAGCCAGCGCGACGCGGAATCTATCGCTCGCCACGTGGAAGCCCTGCTGGTTGCCAAAACGGCGAACCAACCCATCCCGCAACCAACGGCGGTTTGGCTGTCGGACCTGCCCCAAACGCTGGCCGCGAAGCTGGCTCGCGTCGGCCTGATTGCCAATCCCGACGAAAAGGGAACCTTAACGCTGGGGAAACACTTGGCAAGCTATTTTGAAAAACGAACTGACGTAAAGCCAAGCACACTGACTCATTGGAACCACACCAAGCGGCTGTTGCTGAAGTTCTTCGGCGAAAACAGGCCGCTGCCGAGCATTACGGCGGGCGATGCAAAGGACTTTGAGCGCTGGCTACAAACCGCCGAAGCCCGCGAAC
>JADZDJ010000133.1 GCA_020851115.1 Pirellulales bacterium | reverse complement strand
GTTCGCGGGCTTCGGCGGTTTGTAGCCAGCGCTCAAAGTCCTTTGCATCGCCCGCCGTAATGCTCGGCAGCGGCCTGTTTTCGCCGAAGAACTTCAGCAACAGCCGCTTGGTGTGGTTCCAATGAGTTAGTGTGCTTGGCTTTACGTCAGTTCGTTTCTCAAAATAGCTTGCCAAGTGTTTCCCCAGTGTTAAGGTTCCCTTTTTGTTGGGATTGGCAATCAGGCCGACGCGGGCCAGCTTCGCGGCCAGCGTTTGGGGCAGGTCCGACAGCCAAACCGCCGTTGGCTGCGGGATGGGTTGGTTCGCTGTTTTGGCAACCAGCAGGGCTTCCACATGGCGGGCGATAGCTTCCGCGTCGCGCTGCGAAACCTTGCCCAGCCTGATTGTCGGCCTCTTGCCGTCAGGTGTAACGAATAAAATCCGTCGGTAGCCGTTTTTGTCGCGCGCGATGCTTGCCATAGCTCACTTTCCTTTCCGGTCGGGCTTGCGGCCTAACGTGATTGTCAGTTGCAGGAATTCGCCCAGGGCATTCAAGGCTTCCATCGACAGCCCGCGTTGACCGTTGTAGAAGAGCGCTAACGCGGTTTCGCTGATTCCCGTTTCTTGAGCGATGCGATAGCGCGTTAAACCGCAATCGTCGATAGCCTGTCGCAACTGGTCGCTTACAAATTTGGATGGTTTCTTGGTCATACTGCGATTCCATTGACTGCCATTCATAACGTAAAGTACCATGAAATGAAATATCGTTTTTGTTGTCGGGGGCGGATTTTCATCGGTCAAAACCCTTGGTTGTAGTAGCCGTTGCTCCGATGTATTTTTCGGTCGTCTCCCTTGTATCCGTATCCTAAACCCTCGTTTTCATCGGGGTTTTCTGGGGTTTCGGATACGGAGACATCGGAGACAACAAAATATCGCGTCGGTCTACCGCACGATGATGTATTGGTATGTTCCCAGCGACCATAGCCGCTATCGGCAAGCCTTTTGAGCATGGCCTCGGCATCTTCACTCGTAGGGAATCGACGGCTTCGGCGTCTCAGGTCATTGGCGGTAATGCGCCCGCCTAGACGGCGTACTAACTCAAACGTCTCCCTTGTCTCCGTATCCGAAACCGTCTCGGAAAAAATGCCGTAGACGCGTTTGGCTTCGCGGCCAAACCAGTCCGATAGCCCGATGGCCGCATCCATACTGTTTTGGTCGATGGAATCTCCATCGGCATCGCCTTGCGCCCACGATGCCAATTGGAAGATGAGGGCAAACCTTGCCGCATACGCCTCCAGTTTGGACCAGCAGGCCGCTAAATCGTCGTCAAGTTCGATCATCTCCGCCCGATGCCGGTTGTAGTAGCTGATCCACACCCCCTTGGCCTCTTCGGTCAGCGGCATGGCAAAGGGCGCAGCGTTTCCCTCTTCGTCGGCCGCCGGCTCCAAGGATAATAGACGGTCGTACACCTTGGCCATCGCCGCCTCGGTAGCGGGCGAGATAGTGGTTTCACTCCACCGCACGGGTCTGCTATCCGGCATGGCCAGTAGCAGGCGAGCACACAATCCGTCCATCATATGTTCCCTACCAATGGCTGAACGCAGCACTCCGGGCTGGATGCCGCCGACGATATTGACGGACGCTCGCGGGATATGGATTGTTTTGGTCAACCCGCTTTTGCGGTCTACCGTCATTGGCGCGCCGGACCACGATGCCAGCCAGTGCCCCAGGTCGCTCCCGCGTCCGCCCTTGTACTCGGCAATTCCGTTTAGCCAGCCCGCCAGCTCATCGCGCACCACCAGCACGCCATCGAATTGTTGGTGCAATCGGTCGGCAAGCGCTTCGATGGTAACATCCGAGACGATGAACCGTTTGAGGGTCGGTTCTACCGGCTCCCAGGGTGGCGGCTCTGTGGTCTTGCTGCGCTTCCAGGCGGCGTAGTCTCGCTCGTAAAGAGCGCGGTCTTGCTCATGCTGGCGCAGTGCGTTTTGGTGCTGTGCCGTCGCCTCTTGCTGTTTGTTTTGGAGCGCATCCGTCGCGCTCGACAACGCGGGCGTCTTATGCGTGCCGCTTTTTCCTACGATGGCCGCCCAAACAATGGCAGGCTCATGCCACGTGCGCTTCAGTTGAATCACTCTCTTATTTCCAATCGCGCGCGCCAGGCAGGCCAGTGCCGGGAGCGCCACGAATGACGCATCGCAGCCGATGGCCGCGGCGGCTTCGGCCACAAACGTACCGACGATGCCAGGCAGCACTTCCACTGGGAACGGTACGTACGGAGCAATATGCTTTGGTGTTGATACACTGTCTTGGCCGCTTGTCCCTTGCGTCAGCGGCCGATCCACGCCCGCCCAGGCCAGAATTTCCGCACGGCTAAATACCCTATCCCCTGCAAATGGGTCTCTGCTCATATGCCCACCTCCTCTCTAGCAAAGCCGACAATGGCGTCGATGGCCACGCTCGGCCAGTCTGGCGCGATCGCGTCGGCCACGGCCGCGCGGCAGTCGCGCCACGGCAGGCCGGTTGCGCGGGCTAGCGCGGATGCCAGACCATCAACGTAAATGCCCTCGCCAATGGTTTGATTTTGCGTCTCGCGCCGGTGCTGGCGGCGCGCGGCCGCGATGGCCAGGGATAGCTCGCCCATCAGGCCGTTGCTGTCGATGCTGGCCAGAGCCTGTGCGGCCTGTTTCAGTCGGGCGGGGTTGTAACTAGTGCTCATACCTCCACCTCCTTGGCCGACCCGGTCTGCTGACTTAGCCAGGCTTGCAGGTCGGCAATTGGGTACAGCACGGACTGCCTCTTACCGCGGCCGACGCGCAAGCAGGGGATCGGACCGCGCGGGGCCGATAGCCCCCACAAAGTCCGGGAGGAAATGCCCAAGGCTTTTGCCGCTTCGCGCGGCCTCATGGCCAGAGATTTAACAGATTGAGTTGTCATTGCGCGTTGCTCCAACGATTCGCCGGCCGCGATGTGCGGCCTGCATACCCGTTGGCGCAGCGTTGGGCAAAAAGATGCCCAACGGTCAGCATGTCGCACAAAAACGCCTGCAAAAGCCGCAATTCGCGCAAGTAAGAAAAGTATTGAGCGTTGGGCAACAGATGCCCAACGATCCAACGCGCGGCCGATTATTCTTCGTCCCACTCGCCTTCGCCGGCCGGTTTGCCCCCATAGAGATGATGGGGAGCAAATTCGCCATTCAACAGCTTCAGCGCCGCCGTCAATTGTGCTGCATCGGCGCAGATTGCCCAATACTTCGCATGCCCGCCGAATTGTTGCTTAAAGAATGCCGACGCGGTCGCTTGATCCACTCCCGCCAGCCGGGCCAGTTCGTTGTTGCCAATGGGTTCCAGATTCAGGCAACCGCCGTCGGCGTACCTGTGGTGTTTTGTCAGAGCCGCAATCAGCTTCACCCGGCCTTCGCCGCGTTCGGTACTCCGTTTTGGTTTTGTGGGCGTTGAAGTATCGCTTGCGGCTTCCGCGGTTTGTCCCGTAACCGTTGGCGGACAATTTCGTTTGGCTTCATCAACAAACAATTCCACTTTGGTGTGATGCGTCGCCCAGTGGTTGCGCAGCTCCGGGACGCGGTCGCTCAGCAATATGCCATACCGCAGCGCCAGCCGGTGCTCGTCAAGAACCGCCCGATCATCGCCCAACAACGGCATCAATGGAAGATCCCGCCACGGGTCAATTCGCTCGATGCCGGCGGCAAGGGAATCGTAAATTGCCGCCAACAGTGCCATCTGCTCGTCGGTCGTGAGTGCGGCCTGCGGAAATGGGACCGGAATCACGCCATCCTCAAAGCCGTCATCATCAAAGTAGACGGGTGGATCGCTCGCCCAACGCCGAACGGCGGCGCGCCACCAGTCCCGATTGTCCTCCACCAGTGGAACCATCCTATCAAAGACCGCGGCCAGCGGGTCGTTCACAAGAACCTGCCTTTCCGTCGGGCCGGACCACCGCAGCGCGCGGAAGGCAGAAAACGCGCCGCCGATGGTCCGCTTCAGGCCGCGTCACCCGTCGGCTCACGGCCACCCTTAAAGACAACAATAACAACGCTTGCGCGCCGGTCAACCCAACTGCCCCGCAATGGCAGGCGAGAAATCGCTCGCGCACGCGCACACGTATTCCAACATCAACCAATAACTAAAACCTACAAGCCACCATCAATTTTCGCCTTTTCTCCTAGCCGTTGTCGAAGTTCGTGCAGCGTCCGCCACGCTTCCGCCGCACCACTCATAGCCGCGCGCCACAACTCGCAGAGCGGGTCGCCACTGGGCCGCTCATCGTATTGGCGGGGCATTAGAGCGTAAAGATCGTCACAGAAGGCGTGAATTCGGACCGCCAGTTCATCCACCCGCTTAAATTTTGTTCGCGGTCGGCCGGGCATGATTGTAGCTCCTCAATTTTCGCCCCAGGTAAGATTGTAAACCCGGCTGCCGTGCATACTAGCTAGGTTAGATACGGGCGAGCGGCGCGACGGCAGGGTGTGGTCAAAGTTTCCGGGGCAAGGGGCCCCCTTGCCACCCCCTGCACAGCTCACGCCCCTGTCACCCCGCCCCACCGATGATCCCCACAACCACCGCTTTGGCTTCCACCGACAGGTTCGGCCACGCATAGACCAAGGCCGCCAGTTCGGGGTCAATTAGGTCGTTTTGTGCGCCGAGTGCGCCGCATTCTGCGCCGCTTTGACCGAGAAATGGCGTTTTTCCCGAAGAAAACGCAGGATGTTCGAGTCCTGTACCGCCCACTGAAATGTGTGTACATTTCAGCATCCCATCGCAAACTACGGAAAAACGGGGTGCGGTAGTTTCGTTTGCGGATTGCTGTCAGCCAAATCGGCCCCATCTTGTTCCGGATATTGCGGCGCGTTTTTCGGCAGTGGCCACGGCGACGTTGGCCAGCGTAGTGTGATCTTGACCAGCCGGCTCCAGGCAATGGTAAATTCATGGTGTCATTTGGATGCCCGACAGTCATCGCTCGACGTGTTCGCGAGGGATGCGGCGGAGATGAATTCCAGCGTTTTCCCTGCTACCGATGCTCGGGCGGCTAGCTTCCAAATCGTTCCATTTTGAAAAGCGATTCGGCCTGGGTTCCAGGCGTCCCGCTCGTACCTGAAACCGACCCCTTCAGTCGTCGGTTTGCCATCTTCGGTCACGCTGACGACGGCGTCGTGCATTGCTCGAATGTCAGGAAAGGAGAATGACTATTTCTTGATATCTCCACTCGATTCAAGGAATGATCAGTAGGTCGCAAGCTTGCCTGGGGACGATTTCAATTCTTCATCGAGCTTGACGATGTCGTCCGCGAGGCGTTTTTTCCACACATTGAATTCCATCTGAGTCTCGCGCTTTGCGCTGAGAAATTTCTGAATTTCCTTGCGATAGAATACCAAGTTGCCAACATTTCTTGCCTGGGCTTCTTTCATCAGGCGATCGAGAACATCCAAATACATCCAATCCTTGATTCCATCGCGAATCGATTCCAGCCGTTTGGAACTAATGGGCCTGCGGATTTCGCCATCCTTGCGGAAGTAATATAATGCCGCGGTGGATTGTCGCTCAGGCGGGAGGTCGGCGATGCCCGGCCGAAATGGGGCATAGGGATAGGTGTAATTGAGCGGTGGGTAGATATCGACATTCCACGAGGAAAACTCGTCCACGCCGTATTCCCAGATCTTGGCTAAATCTCGTCGACACTGGTCAAGTGGAGCGCGCTCGAGGTAGGCAGTCCAGTTGGTGTAGATGGAGATCTTCTTGCCGTGGGCCTGCTCGATCTTCCACTGCGGGAGCCAGTTTTTGAACAGCCCTGCGCAACTGACGCTGGACATGAAGGTGTCGGTATAAGGTGAGAACCCGCTGACATCCCAGTCGCCCGCCGGACAGAACACCGTGCGGAACTTCGGATCGGCGCGATAATACTCTTGGTGGACCGGTAAAAATTCCGCATCGAAGTTTTCATCCGAAATTTTGTAGCGGAAGTCCTCGTACGAAAAACCGGCCGACTGCAGATATTCGACGTACTTGGGCAGCAATTCCGCCTTGATCATGCCGCGGCCACTGGATAGCTGTAGCTTGAGACCGTGCTTTCGAATGATCTTTAGGCGCTCGAAATGGTCCCACTTCTTGCCGTCGATAACAATCGACGTGCTGTCGCGCAGTTCCGCCGGGAGGTGCAGGTCGGACACGGTCGAACCCGCCGGACCGACGACACGGCCGTTGACCGATATCTCTGGCTGTTCGATCTCGACATACGTCACATAGTGATCGCTCAAGAACTGTGCCCACAGTCTTCCCGTCTCGCCTCCCCAGGGGACACACCCTCCGAACGTGAAGAAATCTAGCCGCGGCCGAATAGGCAACTGAAACGGCCTTACTTCCACGGAAATGGCGACCGTTTTCAAAACCTTTTCGTCATGCCTCAACTCCACTTCGCCGCGGTATTTCCCGGGTTTAATGCCGCACGAATTGACCGTTACCCAGCAATGCCGGGTCTGCATCGGCTCCAGCGTGATCGGGGCGGTGATCTCTTCGAGCAGGTCCGGGACCGGGTCACCCTTCCACATGGCGTACGACGGATCGAAGGCGGCGGCCGGTTCAATCCAGCCCACCAGAGAGCACTTTATCTTGTCGGCAGGAATCGTGTCCCCATTTTCGGACGTTAGCGGCGTGGCGCGAATCGTTACATCCTTGATGCCCTCCTTGCTCGAAAGGGTAAACCCGTCATGTTCATATTCGTTGACGGCCTGACGAAAATTCAGTTCGATCGCCGCCTCGGGGCGAGGGATTAATCTCGCTAAATAAGCCAGTTGGGAAACGCTGTCCTTCCGTAGCGGCTCGTACGGTGGAAGGTGCGCGACGATTAGCGAAGATGCGGAGATCGCGCCTGCCGCCAATGATTGCTTGCCTTCTTCGATCCACGATGAAAGTGAGCCATGCACTGTTGCCAACTGTTCCAGCAGTTTGCGGTAGGCCGCCTCATCGTGGACGACTTTGCCAGCGTGAGGGAGCGTCAGCTTGGAACGTCGAGGAAAAATCTGATCGATGGAGGCGATTTGCGCGCGCAATGCTTGGAACTGTACGTGGACGGCAGCGGCGTAATCCTCGAACACCAGATGGCCGAACCCACTCAATCTGTGGTGACCCGATTGGTTATTCGACCAACAGCTCCTCTCTGGTAGATGGTCGGGGCGCCGATCCGCGTTGACGAAACGGTTGCGACAGACGTTCAGCTTCCATAGTGTCCCGGGCGCTACTTTTTGCTGGTTCAAGATGCTGGAGAAGGGGATCGCAATTTCGACCGACCACTCATTTTCACCCGCGGAAACCGCGGATCGCCACTCCATGTCAAATCGGCTGTCGGTCCCCAGCGCATCGTAAACGATCCCTCTTGCATTCACCATAAGGTGGTAATATTCCGCGCCTGAAATGACGGATTGAAGGAGGACTTCAACACTGTCATCGTTGCCGATGTCTCCGTCTCTTGTCGTGGCTTCGCAATGAAGGTTTTTTATCAACGGTTCCGGCAGTTTGATTCCAATAAACAAGGAATCGTCGTTGTAAGCCACCGCGAACGAAGCGGAACTCTCGGCCGGCCGATCGCCGTCCTGTTCCACGAACTGGCCAGTGAAGATCGCGTTTTTCCAACAGACATCGTCCAGCCTGCCGTCCATCGCCGGTACGGATGAAGCACGTTGCGCCAGGCATGCGCGAGGCACAAATTCTTTCTGCTGTTCGGCCTGTATCGGCACCAGGCACGAACAGCAGTACACCGCTGCAATCAGGATCGAATGTCGCATCGAATCGGACTCCGGCATTCAGGGATATTGAATCGTAGATGCTACTATACTCAGGGGTTGTGGGGCGGTCTCCAATCCACGCATTATAAGGAATTGCGTCAGAGCGGCATAGACGCTTTCTGGTGGGCGAGGCTCGGATTCGGGAGCGCGGTATTGGTGACCGAGTGGACATTTTTTTGCCAGTGCGCAAGATTGGTCGATTTCGAGCGAATACTTTCACGGGATAACGCACTGAATTGCGGTCTGAATTCAAGGCAGCATGCGATGGTCGATGTCGGCAAATTGAACCGATCGGCGGAGTGGCCGGTAATGGTTTTTGCGCTGGCGTTTCCGGCGACGTTGACATGGGTGTATTTTGTCGCCTTGGCCAATGCGCCGGCGTGGACTCAGCAAATGGCCTATAGCGCCGGCAAATTCATCCAATTTTCCCTGCCGGCGGCATGGGTTGGCTTGGTCTGCCGCGAGCGGCTGCGATGGCCGCGGCCGGTTTCACAGGGTTGTTGGTTGGGCGTGCGGTTTAGCGCTATCGTTGTGGGAGTGATGGCGGCGCTGTACTTCGCTTGGCTTCGCCCCAGTGGCGAGTTTGCCGCGGAAGGGGAAAAAATGGCCGAAAAAGTCCGCGGCATCGGCATCACGACGGCGGCGGCGTATGGCGTGATGGCCATTTTCTATTCGCTGGTTCATTCGTTGTTGGAGGAGTATTACTGGCGGTGGTTCGTGTTTGGGCGGATGCGAAGCCTGATGCCGCTGGCATCGGCCATCGTCATTTCGAGCTTGGCTTTCATGGCGCATCATGTGATTGTATTAGGTTGCTACTTCGGCTGGAGCAACGGTTGGACCTATTTTTTTTCGGTGGCCACGGCGATCGGCGGCGGATTTTGGGCGTGGCTGTACCACCGCAGCGGATCGATTTATGGTCCTTGGATCAGCCATTTGTTGATGGACGCAGGCATCTTCGGCATCGGTTATGACTTGGTGCGTTCGGTAGGTGCCTAACAGACGATGCCGCGGCGGCTGGGTTGGCCAAAGTGCGCAGCAAAAAAGCCCGAGAGTGTTGCAACACTCTCGGGCTTCGGACGAATTCAGTCCATCGCTTGGAACAGTGCTGTGGCTCAGTTGAGAATCTTTGCCGTGTCGTCCACGATCTTGGAAATTGTCTCGTCGTCGAGCGCTCCGGCGGGCAGGGCATGGTTGGCCACGACCTTGGCCTTGACGTAAATCAACACGGTCGTTTCAGCTTCGGGATTGATCTTGTAGCTTGCCGGGCCGTTCGGTTGATCTTTGGGAACTACGACGGCGATATTCTCGGCACCGCTGTTATCGACGATCTTCTTGGCGGCGGCTTCGAGCGCCGAATCGTCGTCGCCGAGCAGATTGACAAACGCGGCCATTTTTTTGTCGCCGTTCTGGTCAACGACCGCGTCGACTTCCTTCATCAGGCGGCTAAGCTTCTCGTTCGGATTGCGCGAGAAGATCGCTACCACGGGGCGCATGCCCAACATGCAGCGATAGCAAAGCTCCTGGCCTGCTTTCACGCCATCGTGATCGTTGCCGGCGACTTTCTTCACTTCAAACGCGCCGACTCCTTCGTTCTGTTGGGGGCCGCTCGTCAAATTGGCCGCACTGGCTACGGCGGCCAGGGCGAAACAGGCGACGACACTCAAGGCAAAAGTTCGCATCATGGGTTTTTCCTCGCAATTCAAGAGAAAAATAGGGGGGAAACAAATCCGAAATTTCGTTTCAAGACATCAGGCTGCTGGCGGAATTGACGTGGCCGGATTTGTCGAGCGTAACAATCGGGCAAAATCGGCCGCCACAGGGTTATGTCCGTTATCGTAGGGGCGTTGCTACGAAAATTCAACCGTTGGTAAATTGCCAGCAATATTGCCAAGTTTACCACGTCAGCGCGGCTCGGAAATGCGCTATGCTTAGTTGATCAGACCATACAGCCGGCCGAATTTGCCGCGGAGATGGCGCATGAGGGGGGCTGGCGACAGCGACTCGCCTGTCACTCGCTGCACTAATTCGCCTGCCGTGTAACATTGACCCAGGCGATGGATTTTCTCGCGCAGCCAGTGGCGGAGCGGTTCGAACTGGCCGGCCGCGAATTGATTGGCCAGCCCGCCTAGATCGGCGTCGGCCTGCTCGAAGAATTGGGCGGCATAGAGGTTGCCGAGCGAATAGGTGGGAAAGTAGCCGACCAGGCCTGCGCTCCAATGAATGTCTTGCAGCACGCCGTCGGCATCGTTCGGCGGCACAATGCCCAGGTAGTGGCGGTATTTTTCGTTCCACGCGCCGGGCAGGTCAGCGGGTTGTAGATCGTCGGCGACGAGCGCTTGTTCCAGTTCAAATCGGACCAAGATGTGTAAGTTGTAAGTCGCCTCGTCGGCTTCGACACGAATCAGCGAGGGGCGCACGTCGTTGATGGCGCCATAGAAATCGTCGAGCGAAACGTCGCCGAGCGCCGCCGGAAACGCTTGCTGTGCGGTGGAATAAAAATGTTGCCAGAACGCTAAACCGCGGCCGACGAGATTTTCCCACATTCGCGATTGCGATTCGTGAATTCCCAGCGATACAGCTTCTCCCGGCGGCAGGCCGTACCAATCGCCCCGCAGTCCTTGATCGTAAATGCCGTGTCCTGCTTCGTGCAACACACCGAACAGCGCGCCACTGAAATGGTGCTCGTCGTACCGCGTGGTGATGCGGCAGTCGTTGGGCCCCATTCCGCTGCAAAAGGGGTGATGAGTTACATCGAGCCGGCCGCGATGGAAATCAAAACCGATCTCGGTGGCCGCGCCTTTGGCAAATCGCTCCTGCACATCGCGGGGATAATGCCGCGCGAGGATTTCGATTTTTTGCCGTCGGCCACTGTCGCGGATCTCCGCCACCAGCGGCACAAGCTGATCGCGCAGGTCGGCTAGTACGCTCGCAATCTGCGAAGTGAGTGCGCCAGGCTCGAATTCGTCGAGCAGGGCGTCATAGGCGCACTGGGCATAGCCAATCGCCTGGGCAGCTTCTCGCTTCAGCTTGTACGTCTTTTCCAAGTGCGGCCTAAAGGCGGAAAAATCATTGTTCGCCCGTGCGGCGACCCAGGCCTGTTGGCCGAGCACCGCGGTGCGCGCCATTTCTTCGACGAGCGCAGGGGGTAGTTTCACCTGACGATCGTACTGCCGCTTCAGCTCGCGGATCGTCGCTCCACGGTCACTGTGCCGATCGGCCTGATCTGCCGCCAACGCATTCAGCCACTCGCCGATCCGCGGATCGGTTCGCCGCCGATGAATCGAGCCAGCCAAGAAGGTCATTTGCTCGGCGCGATATTCGCCGGCGGCCGCCGGTAGCAGCGTGCGTTCATCCCAGCCGAGAAGAGATTCGATTGAGCTTAGCAGCGCCGTTTCGCGACAATGTGCGAGCAATTGTTCGTAAATGCGATTGAGTTCAGTCATGGTGAAAATTGCAATTGGACTACAGGTGTTACCAATCGTCGGTGACGATTCCCGTCAGGGCCTTGTTACTCCGCCGCGGAGCGCCGAAAGCGTCGCATGGCAATTATTCTGGCAGAAAACGGTTCGATCGTCACGCCGGCTTGCTTTATACACCGTTGCAGTCGATACTCGAATTATCCGCATCGATGCCGTGCCAACCATGATGGATGCCGTCTCACTCACGATCGCTCTGGCCCCTTTGGCTCTCTATTTATTGCTGCTCGGCGCGCTCAACTTGGGACGTCGGCCGCGTGTGGTTTCCGGCGGCGTGGATGCGACGTGGCTGGCGGCGGGACTGGCGGGGCTGCTGATTGTCGGTCCCATGAACTTGTTTCTGCCGGCCGATGCGGCCGATCGATTTGGGCCGTTTGTTTGGTTGCTGGCCGTCGCGTTTTACGCGCTTTGCACGGTCTTTTACGTGCTGGTGGCTCGGCCGCGGCTGGTGGTTTTCAATATGCCGCTCGAATCGCTGCGCGTGGCGCTCGCCGAAGTCTCCATGAAACTCGACGAGGGCGCGAAAATCGTCGGCGACGCCGTGCAATTGCCCAGCCTCGAAGTCCAGTTGCATCTCGACGGCGTGACCGCCATGCGTAGTGCGACGCTGATGGCCACCGGCGAGCGTCAAAGCCATGCGGGTTGGCGTCGTTTGCATCACGCATTGAAAACGGCGCTGCGAAACTTCGAAGTGACGCCAAACCCAAGGGGATTCAGCTTTGTGGCGGTCGGACTGGCGCTGCTGGGCTGGCCGCTGCTGCAGCTTGCGAGGCTTCCGACCGACACCATTGCGCAGCGGCTGAGCGACCTGCTACGGCTGTGATTTTCAGCGATCGGGGGACCATTTGGGCTGCCGCCTTGCTGGCGGCGATTCGCTCATCGGCCGATCCTCTGGATTCTGCGGCACGTCGGTTTCTGCATCGCTAGGCGTGGCTGGTTCTTGTTCGTGCGCCGCCAGCGATACTTGCGATTGCTTCCAGCCGCCTCGGTCGGCCGGTTGCACTTCAATCGGCAAGTTGGCTTCCAGCTTGCGGCCGTCGTAGGTGGTGAACCGTACAAATAGCCGCAGGTCGTTGTGTTCGGGCTGCCGTGGCCAGGGCAATTCGAACTGCAGCGCTGCGCCGTCGCGATTGCGACGAACGTGCTTGGCCACTTCATCGGCGTCGAAATCCCAGCGGGCGATTTTGGCGGCCTGGCCATCGAGCGCTGGATCGACGACGACGATCGACACATCGCCAGGAGCGATCATCCGCGCGTCCTGTGCATCGCGCTGCTCGATCGCCACTCCGAGCAACTCATCCCCCATCTTGCCATCGAGATTCAAGCCGCCACTGAGTTTTTCGTTCAGCACAATGCGGTCGATCGTCAGATCGGGGTTTAGTCGTTCTGGAGGGTCTGGCGAATCGACAAGCCGCTTTGCGCGTGATGCCGAGGACGTCGCGCCTGCTTGCACCAGTTTTGGTTCGTGTTTTTCCGATCGCGGCCGCAGCGGATTGCCGCGGTGCGATCCTCGGGTGCCCGGCGGTGGCGAAATTGTTGGCGGCGCAATCTCGGTTCCGCGTTCGATCAGCGGTTCGGCCACCGAAGGCGCCGGCGGCAGTCGCGGCGCCTCGGTGTCTCGCCCGCCACCTTCGGCCGGCGCCAAAATGCTCGAGGGAGGAGCCAGGTCGGGGCCGCTGGCGGCCTTGCCGCGCACCGCATCGGCTTCTTTGCGATAGGTTTCAGCCTGCGCACGGGCGTCGTCGAGCGCGCGCTGTTGGTCTTCGATCTGCCATTTGAGCTTCCAGATGCAGTCTTCCTGCAGGCGCAGTTCGCGCTCTAAGAGCTGCTGATTGATGCGCGATGAACTGCGGCAGCCAGCAAAGGCCAGCAGCGAAAGTCCAACGCAGCATAAAGCCGTTTTCATAGTTCGCCTCATGCGAAAAACGGACAACCGCCCGATCCATCGGGGTAATATGTCGAACGACGAAATCAAAATGACGAATGGACGACTGATTCGTTATTCGACATTCGTCATTGTGGCTTGATCTCCATATGTTCAATCACTTGATCGATGAGTCGATATTCCAGCGCTTCCTCGGCCGACATGAATCGATCGCGGTCGGTGTCTTGCTCGATTTTTTCCAGCGGATGCCCCGTGTGTTTGAGCAAGATGCCATTGAGCTTTTTCTTGACATTCTTGAATTCCTTGGCGTGGATCATGATTTCTTCCGCCGTGCCTTCCGCGCCCGCCAAGGGTTGATGAATCATAATCCGCGCATTTGGTAGCGCGCGGCGTTTGCCTTTGGCACCGGCGGTGAGCAGCACGGCGCCCATGGAAGCCGCCTGGCCGATACAGTAGGTGGCCACGTCGCAGGTGACAAATTGCATGGTGTCGTAAATTGCCAGGCCCGCCGAAACGCTGCCGCCGGGAGAGTTGACGTACAGATGGATGTCGGCCTTGGGGTCTTCCGATTGCAAGAACAGGAGCTGGGCGACGATGATGTTCGCCACCTCGTCGTTCACCTGCGTGCCGAGAAAGACAATGCGGTCCTTCAGCAGGCGCGAATAGATGTCCATCGCCCGCTCTTCGCGGCCGGTTTTTTCGATGACAAACGGAATCAGCGGCATATCGTGGTCTCTTTCAGGCGGTGATCGATTTGAATGGATGAATCCAGGGAACACCGATGAACGCGGATGAAATCAAATGTAAAAGATTGCTTTTCGAGAAAAATGCCAGTCGAGCTTGCCTACTGCCATTCTTTGATCCAATCAATCGGATGTTCATCGACGTTCACCAGACTCCACTATTTTTTCTCCACATCATCCTCTTCCGGTTGCGACAGTGGTTTATCCAGCACTTCATCCACCAAGCCGTATTCCTTGGCTTCGATGGCGGTCAAATATCGATCGCGATCGGTATCTTTGGCGATTCTCTCCATTGGCTGCCCGGTGTGTTTGGCCAGGATTCGGTTGAGCGCTTCGCGGGTCTTCAAAATCTCGTCGGCCTGAATTTCGATGTCGGAAACTTGTCCACCGACTTGCCCGTAGGGCTGATGGATCATAATCTTGGCGTTGGGCAAGGCAAAGCGCTTTCCTTTGCCGCCGCCAGCCAAAATGACCGCACCGCCGCTGGCGGCCAGACCCATGCAGTAGGTGGCCACCTGGCACGACAGAATTTGCATCGTGTCGTACATCGCCATAGTCGCGGTGACGCTGCCGCCGGGGGAATTGATGTAAAAGTGAATGTCTTTGCGGCGATTTTCGCTCTGCAAATAGAGTAGCTTCATCACGACTTCGTTGGCGTTACCGTCGTAGATTTCTCCCTGCAGAAGGATAATGCGGTTTTCCAGCAGCAAATCGCCCAACGTCAGCGTCCGCTGACGCTGGTAATCGCGATAGTTCAACTGCGGGGCGACCGCTGCCAGCCGTGGATCGAGCGCGGCATCGAATGAATTCATACTCTGGTCCTGGATGAGGAAAACGTCGGATGCTCATGAAACCGGCCGTCCGTTGTCGGCGGCTTCCGCAACCGACAACCGGTCACGAGCAACTGTCGACAGACGTCTGACGGCATTCTACGTTCGCATCTGCGGTTCGCGTAGGGGTTCCGCTTCACCTGCCTGCTTTGCTTCGGGAATGGCCTCTTCGGCGTCATCGCCGCCGGCCGATTCATCGACGGCCTCAGTATCTGGGGCTTCGATTTTGAACGGCACATCCTTGAAAACGGCGTGCTGCTGCACCAGCGCGATCGTCTTCCGCTCGACAATTTGGTTGCGCAGCACGTCCATCAGCCCGCGCTTTTCTAATTGTGCGCGGACGCGACGAGCCGTCTTGCCGCTTTGTTCGGCGATCAGCTTAATCTCCGTGTCGTAGTCTGCCGGCTCGTCTTCGATTTTTTCTTCCTCGGCGATTCGCTCGAGAATGAAGTGTTCCTTGAGCGCTCGCGCGGTCGATAGCAAGCTGTTTTGGCGCAGTTCGTTTTCGTGAGCGCGAATGGCGCTTTCGGCGAAGCCGCTACGGCGCAGCTCCAGCACCGCTCGTTCCAGCTCCCGCCGGCTTTGGCGACGGAGCAGCGCCGGCGGCAATTCCCAATTGGCCGAGGCCACCAGCACCTGCGTAATCTGCTGCCGTGCGCGTTGCTGCTGATGATACTCAAGCTGCCTTTCCAGATCGCGGCGGACTGCCTGGCGAAGCTCTGCTTCAGTATCAAATCCGCCGATCTCGTCGAGCATTGCTGGGTTCAGATCGGGCAGTTCCAGCTTCTTGACTTCGAGCACTTCAAATTCGGCGGTCACCGATTTGCCGCGGAGGGCTTCGTTGGGCGCATCATCCGACAGCTTGGCGCTAGCCGACCGCGACTGGCCGGCCGCGGCGCCGATCATCAATTGGTCGAACTTCTCGATCTTGCCGTCGCGGAAGCTGAGCGTGGGCCGAATACAAATCGACAACTCTTCCACGCGAGAAACGACGGTCTCTCCGTCCTTAAAGGTAAGATTGACGACGACGTAGTCTTCGGCACCGGCTGCCCCTTCGTAGGGGACCAGTCGGCCGTGGCGCGACAGCAACCGCTTCATCTGCTCGTCGAGGTCGCTTTCGCTGAACTGACGCGTCGGCCGCTCGATCGTCAGCCCTTTCCAATTCGGCAGATCGAATTCGGGCCGCACTTCGATGTCGAACTCGAACGTCAGCGGCCCGTCGTCGGGCACTTCGACCGCGGCCACGTCGAATTCCGGTTCGCTGATCGCGGCCAGTTTTTGATCTTCGGTCACTTGGGCCATCGCGTCCATGAGCAAGTCGGCCTTCACCTGGTCTTTCACTTCCTTCCGAAAGCGATGTTCGACCAATTTGCGCGGCGCGCGGCCGGCGCGAAAGCCTGGCACTTGCGCGGTAGGCAAAAGGTTGGTAAACGCCTTGTCGAAATACTTCTCGACGTCGTCGTGGGGAATTTTCACGATTACGTGACGCTGGCACGTACTCGGCTGGTCGATCTTGATTTCCAGCTTGAGCGGCTCGCGTTCAACTTCGGCGTCGTCGATGTCGGGTGATTCGGTTTGTGTTTCAGCCATTGCGACAATGGTTCAAATAATGGAGGTGCGGAAAATGCGACAATCCATTGTCAACGATAAAAATCTGCCAACAAAAATAGGGAACCTGGCCCTGGGAAACCTGATTGTTTCAGGCTGACACAGCACTACCGAATTCGATGGGTTCAAGAATTCAGTCTACTGAGTGTCATGAAGGGCCTGTCCCCCGCAAAATCTGCGCTAGCCAACTGATTCCGCCAAGAGCGGGTGATGGGATTCGAACCCACGACAACCACGTTGGCAACGTGGTGCTCTACCAACTGAGCTACACCCGCACGGTTGCCTTCAATATGCATCGATTCGCGGCGCGAACGCGCTTGCTAGCACGGGCCGTGCGGCGGGAAACTAAGGGATTATAGGCCGCCCCCGAAGCGCTGCAAGGGCAATCGGCGATTGATGTTAAACTACGTCGTCGGCGGAGAGTCGTCAAGAGGCATAGGCGGGGCTGTCGTGCGAACCACACTTTCAAAATGGAACGACTTGGACGCCCGCCGCGTGAGCAATGAGGAAGTAGAAAATGCTGGAAATTCGAGTCTATCGCACCCCTCGCGAACGCGTCGGGCTGGAATTCTTGGGTGCCCAAATTGAAATAGTGAATTGCCCTGGGCGGGCCTGTTGGAGTCGCTCGGGCAAACCGTGTTTTCCCACTGCGACAGATCTGCTTGTACGGTCACCCTAGCCGCGTTTTCGAGTCCCAGGCCGCGTTTGTTACCAAATTGTTGGTGGTGATGCCATTGCCGGGGAAAATTGAGTGCTCTCACTCCACAAACGGCTGTTCGACTCGCGGAGTGAGACGGTGACGGTGAACGCTCGCTACCGAGGCGGCGAAAACGGCGGTACGCTTCCGGCGTGCGCGGCTCCGATTCGGCAATGCGACAGCGGTGGTTGGGCAGGGTCTAGCAGTCAGGGCAGTAAGTCGTGGTGTATTTTCAAGAATTCTTCTCTTCTGTTTCGAGTAGCTGCTTGGCCGCCTCGATTTCCTTTTTTTTCGTTGGGCTTACTTCTGGGAACGTCAAGTTCAGCGAGTCAATTTCGTGAGTCAAGATTCTTGCGATTAGGGCGCGGCTTACCCACTTGTGGTCGGCAGGAATCACGTACCACGGGGCCCAATCCGTGCTGGTTTCGCTGATGCACTCGTCGTACGCCTGCATGTAATCGTCCCAATACTTGCGTTCGGAAATATCGGACGGCGAGATTTTCCAATGTTTGTCGGGGTTCTCGATGCGGGCCAAGAATCGCTCGCGCTGCTCGGCCTTCGAGAGATTGAGATAGAATTTCACAATCCGGGTGCCGTTGCGCGCGAGGTGCTGCTCGAAGTGGTTGATGTCATTGTAGCGCGCCTTCCAAAAGTTGTCGTTCACCTTGGCGTCGGGAATTCGTTGAGCCGCCAGTAACTCTGGATGCACCTTTACGACCAGCACTTCCTCGTAGTAGGAGCGGTTGAAGATGCCGATTTTGCCGCGCTCCGGCAAGCACACCATGTTTCGCCACAGAAAGTTGTGATCGAGTTCTTCGCTCGTTGGCTGTTTGAAGCTATAGATTTGGCAGCCTTGCGGATTGATGCCCGACATCACATGCTTGATCGTGCCATCTTTGCCCGCCGCATCCATCGCCTGCAGCACGATGAGCAGCGACCAGGTGTCGGAGGCGTAGAGCAATTCTTGCGCGTTGGCGAGTTCGGCGACGTCCTGCGTCAGCGAATGTTCCGCGAACTCTTTGCGTTCCTTTTTGGGGACATCTGGGTTGCCGGCCCAGGCGGGATCGTGATCTTTCAGCTTGAACTTCTTGCCGGGCTTGATGTGACAGGAATCGATGATTTCGCGTAATTTGGCCATGATGGGAATGGGAGCCAGGAAAAAGGTGGCACGAACCTACGTCACCGGCGACGAAGCATTCAAGTCGATGACGGTTGCTCGCTTTGCCCTTGTCGATGCGTCAAATAAGTATTGGCCAAGAGATACGGGAAAGTCAACTTGCCGACTCCGCTTTCGCTCGCAAATTCGACGCCATGACCATTCCTTATCGTGACGACTTGGCCTACATTCATGACGTCGGCCACGGCGAATTTGCTCGCCGGGCAGTACCGGGTTTGCTGAAGGTTCTGCGCGAGGGAAAAGTGACTTCCGGGCTGGTGATCGACCTGGGCTGCGGCAGCGGCATTTGGACGGAGCAATTGTTGGCGGCCGGATTTGATGCGCAAGGGATCGACATTTCGCCCGCGATGATTCAGTTGGCCCAGCAGCGAGCGCCGCAAGCGAACTTCCGCTGCGAGTCGTTTTTGCGAGCAAAACTGCCGACGTGCGCGGCGGTTACTTCGATTGGCGAATGCGTCAATTATTTATTCGACAGGCAGCACAAACCTGCTGCCGCCCTGGCGAAGATGTTTGGCCGCATCCATCGTGCGCTTCAGCCAGGAGGCCATTTGATCTTTGACTTTCTGACGCCGCAACTACTGCTTCGCGGCGATCCACCGCGGCGGTTCCGCGAAGGCGACGATTGGGCGGTGCTCGTGGAGGTCGAAACCAATACGCGCCGCCAGCAGCTTACTCGCCACATCACGTCGTTTCGACAAGTGGGAAAACTCTTCCGCCGCGATCGGGAATCGCACCTGGTGCAATTGCTCGACGAACGGAAGCTTGCCGCCCAATTACACTCGCTCGGCTTTCGAGTCGTTCGGCTAGCGGGCTACGGCGACATGAAATTCGCTGCCGGCCACGTCGGGCTACTGGCTGTGAAGGATAAACTTTGATTGAGGATTCGGCATCGCGAGCGGTGCGCGAAAAGGTTTCGAACGCCATTTACTCGGAGGTTGAGATCCGACGCTTTCAAGTCGCTGCCCGATGATCCATGGCATTTCAATTCGCACCAAATTCCCGCGCAAGCCGCGTCTGTAGCGAGGAAAATTTACCAAGCAGGCTCACCAACAACATTACGATTCGGCTCGGATGCATCGCACAATTCGGACTTAGCCAAATAACTCCACGACCGGTTTGCCACCATCGACGATCTTGATCGGCCGGCCGATGGAACTCATGTTTTCCTTCGTCGCATCGATGCGCAGGCTTTTGCAGAAAGTTTGAAATAAATCGTGAACGGTTACCGGGCGACTTTTTACGTCGTTGCCGCCGGCGTCGGTTTCGCCGATCGTCTGGCCGCCGCGCACGCCACCCCCTGCCAGGGCCACATTGAATGCCCGCGGATAATGATCGCGGCCACCGTTGGGATTAATTCGCGGTGTGCGGCCGAATTCACCCATCCAGATAACGAGCGTTTGGTCGATCATGCCGCGGTCGTGCAAATCGGCCAGCAAGGCGGCGAACGGCCGATCGACTTGTTCCGACAGCGCGGTGGTACGTTTGAAATTGTCTTGGTGCGTATCCCAGCCGTTCAAAGCGACCTCGACAAATGTAACGCCCGATTCGATCAATCGCCGTGCGAGCAAGCAACCGGCTCCAAATTGAGTACGGCCGTACGCGTCGCGCAATTTTTCTGGCTCTTTGCTCAGATCGAACGCTTTCATCTCGGGGCTGAGAATCATCTTCAAGGCGCGCTGATAGAGCTGGCGATGCTCGGAGGTCTCTGCCGACAACTGGCCACCTTGCGCCGCGCTCTCGAGGCGGTCGAGCAGGCCAAGCCGCTGCTTGAATCGAGCGACCTCGGTGGCCGGCGTGGCGTTCGTCGGCGGCGAGTTCGCGTCGCCGATGTCGAACGGGTCGTACTGGGCGCCGAGGAATCCCGCTCCACCGCCGCTGTTGCGGCCACCGCCGATGCGAACGAACGAGGGAAGTTCGCTGGTCCGTTCGGCACTCTCGTGGGCCACGAGCGAACCGAGCGTGGGATATTTCACACTGGCCATCGGCAAATAGCCGGTGTGCAACAGTTGCGTGGCCCGCGGATGCGCCCCTTCCTTGCTGGTCATTGAGCGTACGATCGCTAAATGTTTCATCTGCTTGGCAATTTCAGGATAGCTGTCGGCAATTTGAATGCCCGCAACCGCCGTCGATATGGCTTTCGTCTCGCCGCCATTGCTGTGTCCGGGCTTGGGGCTGAACGTCTCAAACTGGCTCGGCCCGCCTTGCATCCAAAGCAGAATGCACGCCATCCCGCGCTGGCGCAGCGCCGGAGCTTCGGCCGTCACCAGATCGGCCCAGTTCAGTGCGCTGCCGGCAGTTGCTACGGTCGCAATACCGCGGAGAAAATCGCGCCGGCCGACGGCACCATCACGGTTCATTTTGACATCAATGCAGTGATGATATTTGTGCGTCATAAGGCACCTTGAAATTCGGCCGCACCATTGGCAGCCGCTGTTTGAAAAATACGATTTGCCCGTTTCAGAACACACTGGTCCAGTGATCTCGCAACGGGAACCGCATTTTTCCCGCGTTTGGTCTCACCCACTGCGGAAAAGTGTGTTGTTGCTCAGTTCCATCAATTTATGAAATCTGCGCAATCGGTGGATTCTCTGTCTGAAATGCCAGCGAGATCGAGTGTTTTTTCGCGACTGCTTGCTACTTGCGAACTAGGAACTCCGTCGAGTTCACCAGCGCCCACAGCACATCTTCAAACGCCTGAGAGCGATTGCCCGTTTGGTTCACATGCGTCAAGCACGTTTGCAGTTCCGCGCTGTTTGGCTCGCGACTCAGGCAGCGTAAATATAACTCAACGATCGCCGCTTCGTTGTCGTCGGTCGAAGCGAGTAGGCTGCCCAATTCGGTGCGGCGATTGGCACGAATCATGCTGTTGATCAGTGTGCCATTCATCAGCATGAGCGCTTGCGGAATGGTCCCAACCACCTCGTCGCGCGGATCGCTTGGATCGTAGCCAAACACTTGGTCGAACTGGCCTCTAGGCCCGCGCAACAAGGCATATCGTCCGCCGCCGGGCACGAAATCTCGGAATCCGAGCGCGGTCAACAGCGAGTTATAAAGCTGATCGCCGCGCAGCCGCTGCGGGCAATTGTTCGCGAAGGCAGTTTCCGTGGCATTTCGTCGCGTGCAACTTTCGCGCTGATAGGCCGACGTGGCGGCAATCGTGCGAAAGAGATGCTTGATATCGAACTTGCTGGCGACGAAGTTCTTCGCAAGTAATTCCATGGTTTGCGGCGCGGTGCAATCGCGATCGGGGCCAAGATCGTCGATCGGATGATAAAACCCTTCGCCGACGAGTTCCGCCCAGATGCGATTGACGAATGCTTTGGCAAACCATTGGTTTTGGGGCGAGGTAATCCACTTGGCGACCGCCTCGCGGCGCTGGGCATCGGTGCTACCTGATTCGAGCGTTTGCTCCGTGAGAAAGAAGACTGGATTCATCTTTTCGCCCCGCGCCGTGGGATTCTCCAGGTCGGGCATATAATGTTCGAGCTCTCCTCCCTTCTGATTGGATCCGCGCAGGCGGCGCTGCTGGTTGACGCCCACGACTTGGAACGACCGTTTGTCCGCATTGCGCAGCGGCCGTATGGTGACACGCGGGAAGAACGCCGCTAGTTGGTGAAATTGTTCGCGCTTCCAGCGGTCGGTTTTGTGGTCGTGACACTGGGCGCATTGAATCTGGACGCCGATGAAAATACGCGATACTTCGGACGCGATGTTCGCCGTGTCGCCTTCTTGAGCCATGATGAGGCCGGTGGCGCCGTTCTCGCGCACATCGCCGGTAGCGGTGATGAACGAGCGGGCAATGACATCCCACGAGGTATTCTTGTTGAACTGGTCCGTGAGATATTCGATCATCGCCGGACCGGCGATCTGGCCGCGGTCGTCGCTACGGCGGAACATCACCACATCGCGCCAATAACGGGCCCAGTTTGCGCCGAATTCGTCGCGTTCGAGTAATTGATCGACGACGTTCGCCCGCTTGTCGTCCGAAGGATCGAACGCAAAAGCGGTTACTTCTTCGGGCGTCGGATTGCGACCAATCAGATCGAGATAAATCCGCCGTAAGAGAACTTCGTTGCTGGCGGCTCGTCCGACGGAGGCCGATGGATCGCTGCCCGGTGGAGATAGTTCGTTCGCAAGCAACCGATCGACTTGCTGCGCCGTCTCAAGGGCCGATTTGAGCATCGGATTTGCGCGAAGCGCAGCTACGGACTTGGCATTTGGCGGCTCGATCAGCGGCTCCTGGGCCATCGTGCGCTTCGGGCTTTTCTCGGCCGCACGGGCCTGAATGGCAGGCACGAAAGCGGCCACGGCGGCAAGCCCCCAAACGCTGGCCAGCAACGACCACCGGAAAAACGACGCCGGATGTGCCATTTTAGGGCTCCCGCAGATGCCATCGGCGGATCTGCCGTCGGCAGATTTCACGAGGCGACTTACCAATTGATGCCCGTTAAGTTCAACACCGCCGGATACCACGTGGTATTGCCGGTGCTACAAAATTTCTTGAAATGCCTCCGCGCTGCTTCCTGGCAACGGGCGTTGACTAACCTCCACAAATCTACCACAAGTTGCCTGTCAACAGGAATTTGCTCGGCCACGGCAACACATTATACGGTAGGCTTGAGCAGCGATTTGAAGCTGCTGCGACCGAACCGTCTGGCTGGATTTTCGGCCTGAATATGCCTTGCAAATTCGACGAGACCATGCGAGTCGTCCGCGAACTCAACACGCTTCCGCAACTTGCTGGATTACGATTAGCCTGGGGCGAGTTGTTATGCGAGACTGCGGACGCCACCTGGTTTCAATCGCTCGAATGGCTGGAAACCTACTGGCAATTTTTTGGCAAAGGCCAGCGGTTGCGAGTCTTATTGATCGAAGATGCCGGCCGAGTGGTCGGTATTCTGCCGTTCGTCGTCGGCATCGAATTCCGGCGTGTTGGTCGGGTCAAAGTGCTGACCTATCCGTTGCACGGCTGGGGAACTTTTTACGGCCCGATCGGTCCCGATCCGACAGCCACGTTGGAAGCCGGCCTGAAGCATCTTCGGCAAACGCCGCGCGATTGGGATTTGCTCGAACTTCGCTGGGCGGCGCGCGGTGGAATTGGCGATGCAATTGTGCAATCGCTGAATACGGCTGGATTCGATTATGTCACGAGCCGCGGGCATGCCGCGGCGCAAGTCGAACTCATCCGCGGCTGGGAAACGTATTGGCGCAGCCGAAAGTCGCATTGGCGAAATAATGTGCGACGATCGGTTCGGCAGTTGTCGACGTGCGGCGAAATCGAGCATGTCCGCTATCGTCCGCTGGGCGCTGCGGCGAACGATGCCGATCCGCGCTGGGATCTATTCGACGCTTGCGTCGAGTTGGCCCGCCGCAGTTGGCAGGGTAGTTCGCGGACGGGAACTACCTTGTCGCACGCATCGGTGCGCGACTATTTGCGCGCTGCGCACACCGCTGCCGCCAAATCCGGCGCCGTCGATCTCAATCTGTTGCTGCTCGATGGACAGCCAGTGGCCTTTGCTTACAACTATTATTATCGAGGCAGTGTCTACGGCTTGCGTTCCGGCTTCGATGCTAGCATTGCCCAACAAGGCGCTGGCACGGTGCTGATGGCGCAAATGATCGAAGATAGCTGCCGGCGCGGCGACCATTTGATCGACCTCGGCCCCGATTATTTCGACTGCAAACGCCCTTGGCTCACCCGACTGCAACCCGCCGATCAATACACGCACTATCGCGCCGGCGGCCTGCGTGCCCAGGCGCTTCGCTTGACACACGCAGTCAGGGACTGGCTGCCAGCGAAAGTTCTCTCCAGCGCAAGCGACAAGCGAAACCTGCCCAAGGGAACGAAGGCTCCATCACGGAAAACTGAGACATCGATGCGCAATTGACGACGAGTTTCGAGTTGTCGGGAGATTGCGACGAGCAGGGTACAAGCCGCGCACTGGCCGATTTCGATCGGCTTGGAAGGCGTTCTGCGAACGGTGCGGTTTCTCGAATCAGCCTGCACATCACTTGCGGCGGAAATCTGGGGCGAATCGAGCGCAAGTCAGAAATAATCGTGCTTTGGCCGTGCCGTCGCTCAACGATCTGCAAGCGATGTGGTTCGTCGTTGCTGCCGCCAGTAGGCCGCAATGGACGACAGCAAGATCACTGGCAGCAGCACGTCCATCCAGAACCACGACCCCGCGTTGTCCGGCTCAAAATTCTTGGCCGCAATCATCTCACTGATCGCCGCCCGTTTCGAGTACGGCCAAGAACGCTTTTTGTGGAATGTCGACGCTGCCGATCGATTTCATTCGCTTCTTGCCTTCGCGCTGTTTGGCCCATAGTTTTCGCTTGCGCGTGATGTCGCCGCCGTAGCATTTGGCGGTGACGTTTTTGCGCATCGCGGATATTGTTTCGCGGGCGATGATGCGGCTGCCGATGGCTGCTTGGATGGCGATTTCGAACATGTGACGATCGATTTCGGTGCGCAACTTTTTCACGATCGCCCGGCCTCGGCGGTCGGCGTCGCGGCGGTCGCAGATGATCGACAGCGCATCCACCTTTTTGCCGCCGACCAGGATGTCCATCCGCACCAGATCGGCGGTCACGTAGCCGAGTAGTTCGTAATCCATCGTGCCGTAGCCGCGGGTCACGCTTTTGAGCTTGTCGTGCAGATCGTAGATGACATCGGCCAGCGGCAGATCGAAGGTGAGCATCGCGCGCGTGGGACCGAGGTATTCGGTGTGCTTGTACGTGCCGCGGCGGTCGGTGCATAGCTGCATCACTGGACCGATATATTCGACCGGCAGGACAAAATTGACGCGCACGATCGGTTGGCGAAATTCTTCGATCTGGCCGGCGTCGGGGACATCCTGCGGATTGTGAATTTCGAGCGTCTCGCCAGCGCGCGTGAGAATCTGGTAGGTGACGTTCGGCGCGGTCTGCACTAAATCCAAATCGGCTTCCTGCTCGAGGCGCTGCTGAATGATCTCCATGTGCAATAGGCCCAAGAAACCGCAGCGAAAGCCGAAGCCAAGAGCTTCGCTGGTTTCTGGCGTAAACTCGAAGCTTGGGTCGTTGATCGCGAGTTTGCCGAGCGAATCGCGTAGCTCTTCAAAGTTCTCGCCGTCGGAAGGGTAAAGCCCACAGTACACCATTCGCTGTGGCGCGCGATAGCCAGGCAGGGCTGGAGCGGTGCTATCACCGGGCACGGTGACGGTGTCGCCAATGTGGATGTCTTTGATGTCCTTGATGTTGCAAATCAAATAGCCGACTTCGCCCGCCACGAGCCGCTCACACGCCTTGCGTTCCGGCACAAATTGGCCAAGCTCCAACACTTCGTACGTCGCTTCGGCCTTGAGGAAACGAATTTTTTGGCCTTTTTCGACCGTACCCTGCATTAATCGCACATAGGCGATGGCCCCGCGATAGTCGTCGTAATGCGAATCGAACAGCATCGCTTGCAACGGCGCGACAGGATCTCCCTTGGGTGGCGGAATCCGCTTCACAATCGCATCGAGCAATTCCGGCACGCCGACGCCGGTCTTGCCGCTGCAATGCAACACCTCTTCCGGCTTGGTGCCCAGAACTTGTTGCATCTCTAGCGTCACTTCGCCCGGTCGCGCGTGCTTGAGATCGACCTTGTTGAGCACGGGCACAATTTCCAAGTTGTGCTCCATCGCGGCCAAGGCATTGGCGACCGTCTGCGCTTCGACCCCTTGAAAAGCATCGACGAGCAAGATCGCCCCTTCGCAACAGGCGAGGCTGCGCGACACTTCGTAATGAAAGTCGACGTGCCCCGGAGTGTCGATCAGATTTAACTCATATTCTTGCCCATCGAGCAGATAGCGCATCGAGACCGCGCGGGCTTTGATCGTAATGCCGCGCTGGCGCTCCAGTTCCATATCGTCGAGCAACTGGTCGCGCAACGCTCGTTTTTGCACGGTTCCTGTATGCTCGATCAGCCGGTCGGCCAAGGTGCTCTTGCCGTGGTCGATGTGGGCGATAATGCAGAAATTGCGGATATGCTGTTGGTCTGGCACGTCAATCAAGCGTCAGTGATCAGAGGTCAGTTGGAATATGCGAATCGAGAGTTACCGGTCGTTTTCCAGCGGTACGGTGTGCGAGCGTCTCCACTCGACGGCAGGCTGGACGCAACGATACGTTGCGACTCGCTTCGGGTGGACGACCATTTGCTCAGCCGACGATGAACCGCAAGTCATTGACGCCGGTACTCCGCCCGTGCCAGTCCGGCCGCGCCGATGTAGCCTGCGTCGCTTGCCAGGCTGGCATAATCAATTGTCGTTTGCTGGGCCGGAATGGGGAATGCCCGGCGACGGACTTCTTCGCGAATTCGCTCCAAAAATCGTCGTCCCAGCGACGAATTGTGTCCGCCGAAGGTCATGGCTCCGCCGAGGACGACACCGCTGGGATCGATCGTGTGCATCAGCGACGTGATGCCGATCCCCAAATACATGGCCGTCTCCATAATCAATTCCAAGGCGAACACATCGCCAGCCTCGGCCTCCTCGGCGAGCAGCTTGGGAGTGAGTTCGCCCCCTTCCTTCAACCGCACGACAACGGACGAATTTGCGCAGGTCTCGAGCGCTTCGCTAGCGCGCTTGACGACGGCGGTCGCGCTAACATACGCTTCCAAATGCCCCGTGCCGCCGCAGCCACAGACGCGGGCGTCGTCGCGATAGTCGATGATCAAGTGGCCGCACTCTGCGCCGTGGCTGTGCTCGCCGTCGATCGAGAATTCGTTGACGATGATGCCGCCGCCAAGCCCGGTTCCAAGCGTCAGCAAGATCATGCTTTTGCAGCCGCGGCCGGAGCCAACCCAGTATTCGCCGTAGGCCGCCGCCGCCGCATCGTTGGCAAACGTGACAGGTAAGCCAGCATGATGGGCAACGCGATCGCGGATCGGAAAATCGTCCCAACCGGGCAAGTTGAATGGATTCACCAACATGCCGGCCGGTATGTCCATCAAGCCAGGAGTTCCTAGGCCGAGCCGCTTGACGTCGCTTGCCTGAACGCCGGCGTCTTCGATCATTTTTCGCACCAGACGTCCCGTTTTGGCGGCTCCCGCTTCTGGCCCGTCCGTCACGGCAGTGGGAACAATCGAGTAGGACAGCGTGCGGCCAAGGTCATCGACCAGCCCGATTTTGATATTCGTTCCGCCGAGGTCGACGCCAACAAACAGCGGAAGCTGGGAATCGGTTCGGGAAACGGTGGGGCGAGCGGCAGGCGACATGACAACGAAGTTACGCCGCTGAGCCGACAACCGCAAGGGCAGCCGGTCGCCATTGTCTTCCCCGCAACCGCAAACGCACATCAACATCGCGGTCGCAAGACAGGAACGCGTTAACGTTCAATCGTTTCCACAGGCGGCTTTTCCTTGGCGGCTTGTTGATGCCCTGCTTGCCATTCTTCCCATTTCTGGAAGGCGGCCAGTCGCTGGTCGTCGTTCGGAAAGCCCATCCTCGATTGGGCCGTCTGAATTTGCAATTGCTTCTGGTCGGCAGCCGTCAGCATCTTGAAGCCAAATTTTGTTGGATCTTGGCCGCGGAGTTTGATTGCCACCACCAGAGCGACATCCCTCATTTGCGTTTCCATCACGGCACGTTTCGCGGCCGCCGGATTGGCCGGCGCAGCAGCAACCCGCAAGTTTTGCGCGGCACCTCCAAACAAGCGATCGGAATCCTTCAGCATTGGCTCGATCAGCGGTAAATGCTCTTTGCCACCGTGATTGCCAATCATCAGCGCGGCCAAATAGCGGATATTCTTTTGAGCGTTGCCTTTTTTCAGCGTCCGCACGGCCGGTTGCAACCCTTCGGGGAAATCGTACTGCAGTGCCGTGAGTAGGTTATAGTAGGTCGCCGTTTCGCCAACGTCGCGGCCAATCCAGCGGCCGACGATTTTTCGGCAAAGCTGGCTACGCTCGTCGCCGGCAGCGATTGCCGACCGCAGCTCGGAGGGGGTCAGCACCAACCGGAATCGGTCGGCCACATCATCCTTGACAGGCACCGCTGCATCGCCGCCAACCCACAGTAACGCCAGCGAACTGCCCAGCGCAGGCTGGATTGCCATGCCTGGAATGGCGATATTTCGGGCGCGATTTAGCAGGCGGCCACTGGCATTGAGTTGCACCGCTTGAGAACGCTCGGCCAGTGTCTGGGACGCAAGCTGCGGATCGTGATCGTAGGCATCGAGCAATAGCGGCTCAGCCTGCTGCATGTCAACGAACAGCGATCGCGCCATACGATCGTCGCCAACGAATTCCTTGAATGCATTCCAGCCGGGCAACGAAAGTTGGCGGCGGCCGTCCACATCTTCGGCAAAGGCCTTCAAGCGGCGCTGAAAGTCTCCCTCGACGATAATTTCCAACACCCGCTTGGCGCGAAATCGAACTTCGGCATCGGTGCTCGATAGCGCCGCCAGCAGTGCCGGCTTGGCTTCGATGCCGGCGCGAATCAACTGATTTGTTGCTCCTTCGCGCACGGCATAGGTTTCGTCGCCAAGTTCCGCGACCAACTTCGAGAGCCTTGCGACCGACGACCGGTCGGACGCAGAGACCAATCGATTGCTACCACCGCCGTCGTCGGCGGCGGCCGAGCGAGCAACGACGGACGCGTGCCCAGCGATCATGGCCAGCAAAGGCAACGCTGCGACGACCCATCGACGACAAATATCCTGGCGCAAGAGTTGAGCGCAGGAAACCATAGCAAACTCCCCATACGGCTGGTTCTTCGAAGATCCCATTGTAACCGGGCCAATGATGTCGCGCCTAGGAATCGCCTCGGCAAGTTACCCAAACCCATGCGATTTCGCGTTGTTTGCGCCCGCGCGGTTCACTATAATTTCGGCGAGCTTTGGCCAAAAGTTCGCTACACGCTGGCACTTACGTCGGATTTGCTAGCACAGCCATGAACGAAGTTCTATAATCTGCCCATTCAAGTTTGGTGCATTTTTCGAGCGGCGTCCATGAGGTAGCGGGGGTGTCTTGGCCGTTTCGCTCAAATTCCATCATGGCGTCATGGGTGGCCGTGCCGAGTCATTCCACGTAGGGAGAGTATGTTGACCAAGGTTGGTTTTCGCGTCGGCCTGGGGCACGATACGCATCGCCTGGAGCCTGGCGGGCCGCTGCGACTGGGGGGCGTGCCGGTTCCGCACGACAAGCACGCCGTCGGACATAGCGACGCCGATGCGCTGTTGCATGCCATCACGGATGCACTGCTGGGGGCGGCCTCCCTAGGGGACATTGGCGAGCAGTTTCCCGACAGCGAGCCTGCGAACCGCGGCCGGGACTCGGCGACGATGCTGGCAGCCGTTTGCCAGCGGCTGCATGGATTGGGATGCCGGATTTTCAATGTCGATTGCATCGTGTTTCTCGAGCGACCAAAACTGGGACACCACAAAGACGCCATGCGCATGCGAATCGCCGAGCTGCTGGAGATTCCTGCCCATGCGGTTGGGCTGAAGGCCAAAACGGGGGAAGGAGTCGATGCCGTGGGACGCGAGGAAGCGGTGGCGGCGCAGTGCGTGGTATTGATTGAGAGGCCTGAAATCATTGAACACGATTAACCATTGCTCGATGGTTGACGCCGAGGTCGACCCAAATTTGTTCGCACTTTAGAGCAAGCCCACAGGTGCTCGCGTAAAATTGCTGAGTTCTGAACCCTGAATCCTGTCATGTCCACTGCTACTGCCCAACGCTCGTCAACATCTACCGCCATGCTTACCCATCCGCTGCGCATTTACAGCACGCTTACCAAGGCCAAGGAGACATTCACTCCGGTGAAGCCGGGCGAAGTGGGCATGTATCTCTGTGGGCCGACGGTCTACAAGCCGAGCCATATTGGGCACATGGTCGGGCCGGTGATTTTCGACGCCATCAAGCGCTACCTCACGTACCTTGGCTATCGAGTCACTTGGGTTGTGAATATCACCGATGTCGACGACAAGCTGATTAAAGAGTCGAACGAGCGGAACATGTCGATGGCTGCCTTGGCCGACGAAATGACGGCCGACTATCTGCGAAATCTGGCGGCATTGGGGGTTGATACGATCGACCACTTTCCCAAGGCGACGGACAATATCGATGAGATCATCAAGCTGACGCAATCGCTGATCGACAAGGGCTTTGCATATTCCTCCGATGGCGACGTCTACTTCGACGTGGCCAAAGATTCTGGATACGGCAAACTCAGCCGTCGCACGACCGAAAGCTTGCAGGGTGAAGGGGGCGAAATGGCTGAGCGCAAGCGGTCGCCCGGCGATTTTGCCCTTTGGAAAACCGCCAAGCCCGGCGAACCTGCGTGGGACAGCCCATGGGGAAAGGGTCGGCCTGGTTGGCATATCGAGTGTTCGGCCATGAGCCGCCGAATTTTGGGCGAGACGTTCGACATCCATGGCGGCGGGCTGGATCTGATTTTTCCCCACCACGAAAACGAGATCGCTCAAAGCGAATGCGCCCACGGCAAACCGCAAGCCAACTACTGGCTGCACAATGGCCTGATGCAAGCGGCGAGCGAGGCGGGGAAAGTCGGCGGGCGTAATACTCGAGAGATTGACCGGGCATCGCCGCAAGGGGGCGATTTGCCGTCGCAGCAATCGGCCAAGATCAGCAAATCGACTGGGGCCAGCGCGTTCCGCGATCTGCTGACGCGACATCAACCCGAAACCATTCGATTCTTCCTGCTTTCGACTCATTATCGCAGCCCCATTCAATATAGTGAAGAGTTGCTGCAAGAAACCGCGAAAAGCCTGGGCAAATTCTACCAGTTCTTTAAGAGCTTCGAGCGCGTAACCGGCAAGAGTTTCTATGATTTGAAACCGGCCGCGACCCGATTGGCCGGCGAATTCGACCCTGGCAGCGTTCCGCTGTTGAAGGAAGCCGCCGCCCTGCGACAAAAATTCATCGACGCGATGGACGACGATTTTAATACCGGTTCGGCAGTCGCGAATTTGTTTCAGCTTGTAACGGTTCTTAATAAGTATGTTTCCGACGAGAAGCTGGAAGCTGGAAAGCCCGACGCGGCGAAACTCGCGACTTGGGAGCGCTCCGCGACCGTGCTGCGCGAACTCGGCGGAGTCCTCGGATTGTTTCGCCAGCCGATCGAGCAGAAGGCAGCCGCCGATGATGCGCTCGTCGGCCAATTGGTCGACTTGCTGATCGAGCTGCGCCAGAATGCCCGCAAGAATAAGGATTTTGCGACCGGGGATCGGATTCGCAACCGCTTGGGCGAAATCGGCATCGCGCTGGAAGATCGACCCGGCGGGACGGAGTGGCAGCGCGCATAAACGATGAGCCGTGAGCAATGCACAACCGGCAGAACAAGCTAGCCAATGGAGGTTGCTCAGTGCTGAATGCTCATCGCTCAAAAACGGCGTCCCATCGCATCCTCGGTATCGACCCTGGCCTCAATACCACCGGCTATGGCGTGCTGGATCGCTCCGATGCGAAGCCCAAAGTTGTCGAGGCCGGAGTCGTTCGCGGCACGTCGAAGCAGTCGCTTACCGATCGTCTGCTCGAAATCCACCGCGGCCTGACGGACGTGATGGTGGCACATAAGCCGACGGTGATGGCGCTAGAACAGCTCTATTCGCACGTTGCTCATCCGAGAACGTCGATTCTGATGGGCCATGCCCGCGGGGTGATTTGCCTGGCCGCGGCTCAGGCGGGAATTCCAGTGGTTCATTACCCAGCCACGCAAATCAAACGCATCCTCACCGGCAATGGTCGGGCCTCGAAGAGTCAAATGCAGTTGGCCATCACCCGCGAACTGCGACTCGATGCCGTGCCGGAACCGCCCGACGTCGCCGACGCCCTGGCGGTCGCCGTCTGCCATTATTATCTTGGCCGCGAGGAACAAGAATTGGCTGGCGACGACGAAAAGCAATTGGCAACAAGCGAATAGCTTGTGTCGGCTGGCGGTCGGCTCTCGACAAGACTTCAAACCAAGATTAATCCATCAACCAACTGCGAAAAGCCAACTGCTATTTGCTTATTGCTCCGTGATTACCAACATCTCCGGCCGCCTCGTTCGCCTGACGACCGAATCGCTGACCCTGCAAGTCGGCGCGTTTCAGTATGAAGTGCTCATTCCCGAGTTTGCCCGCCGGCGGCTGCAAGGCGAAATTGGCCACGAAATCAGCTTGCATACGATCGAATATCTTGAAGGGAACACGATGGGCGGACGACTGACGCCGCGGCTGATTGGATTTCTTACCGAGGTCGAACGAGAGTTTTTCGACCTCGTCTGCGAAGTCGATGGCGTCGGCGTGAAAAAGGCGCTGCGGGCGATGGTCCGACCGGTGAGAGAAGTGGCCACGGCGATCGAAGAACAAGACTTGAAATCGCTCTCTGGTTTGCCGGGCATCGGGCCGGCCACCGCCGAGCGGATGGTTGCCAAACTCCGTCGCAAGATGCCCAAGTTCGCCTTGATGGTCGCCCGTGAAGAACCGCGCGAAAGCGACGTCGAACACGACATCATCCGGGAAACGTTCGACGCGCTGCGATCGTTGGGACACTCCGAAAGCGACGCGCGTCGGCTCGTCGAAGCATCGCTGGAGGGAAAGAAGAAATACAAGACGGTTGAAGAGATGCTACAGACGATTTATCAGCAAAGCCACAAGAAATGAGGGGCTAGAGGCTGGAGGTTCGAGACCAGAGGCGAGAGACCAGGCAACGATGAACAGCGCAAGTGCGACGGAAAATGCAAGCTTGCAACATCAACCGCCACCGCAAGGCCATGCTTGTGCGCAGTGCGGATCGCCGGTGGACGATGGCGACCAGTTCTGCAACGCTTGCGGCGCGCCTCAGGAGATGGCTGCACATCCTAGCGCGCCGGCCACGCGAAGCATTGAGTGCAAAAACTGCGGCGCGATGCTCAAGATTCCCGCCGATCAACGGAGCATCACCTGCCCGTTTTGCGATTCGAACTATGTGGTCGATCTGCCTACCACCACGAGCGACCGTCAGCCGCCCGAGTTCGTGCTGGGCTTTGCAGTCACGCCGGAGCAGGCCCTCGAAAAATTTCGCAAGTGGTTGAAGTCCGGCGGAATGTTTCGCCCCGGCGATTTGCAGTTGGCAAAGATCGAAGACAAGCTGCGCGGCGTCTACCTACCGTTTTGGTCCTTCTCGATGCTTGCCCAAAGTGCTTGGTCGGCCGAGATCGGCGAGTATTGGTATCGAACCGAAACGTATACGACCAGCGAAAACGGCAAGACGGTCACTCGCACTCGACAAGTGCGTGAAACCGAATGGTGGCCGCTGCGCGGGAGACATCATCGTTACTACAGCGGCTTTCTGGTTTCGGGCAGCCGCGGCCTGCCGCAAGTGCAGGCCGAGCGAATCAAGCCTTATCGCCTGGAATCGCTCAAGCGCTACCTGCCCTATTTTCTCGCGGGCTGGCTGAGCGAGGAATACAGCGTCGAACGCGACGAAGCCCTGGCGATTTGCCAGCAGGAATTCGGCCTCCGCGAGCAAAAAAACGTGGCCAGTTTCATGCCGGGCGACACCCACTCCTCGTTGGCCGTGACGATCGACTACAGCGACGTCAATTCCGATTTGATTCTGCTGCCGGTCTATTTGCTGTCGTACCGCTACGGCGATAAGCTGTTTCGATTCTTGCTAAACGGCCAGACCGGCAAAGCCGCGGGCGACCGGCCGTGGTCGCGGAAACGAATTGGCATGGCCGTGGCGATGGGACTTGCTGTGTTGCTCGTCATCGCATTGCTATACTTCTGGAACCGCTGAGAGACCGAGTGTGAAAGTCGAATGACGACTGAGTTTCCCAATTTCAAACCCAAAGGTTGGATGTATTCGTTCCTGGCGATTGGCAATCGGAGCTTCATTCGACGTTCGTCACTAGCCCGTTACTCTTCGTCCTCTCCGCGCCTTCGCAATTCTACCGGTGGAAAAATTGCATGTCCGATCTCCTCAGCAAATGCAATGTCTGTGGCGCGATGCTCGATGAGGAGGATTTATTCTGCCCAAATTGTGGAACGGAAGCTTCCTTGCCGTCAACCAGAACCGCGGCGGCGGCAGGTGTGTTGCAAGGCTCGACCGAACAGATAGGCACGTCGCCTCCCAGCGCGGCGCAAACGCCTCCGCCGCCCCATCCCGATGCACCTCCGCCGTCGCATTTGACGACCCACAATTTTTCGTGTCGCGGTTGTGGCGCGTCGATGAGCTATGACGCCCGTGCGGAAGCGCTGCGCTGTCCGTTCTGCGGTTCCGAACATCTCCAGCGGCAGCCGGACGCGAAAGAAATCGCTCCCGAATCGGTCGTGCCTTTTACCGTAACCAAAGACGAAGCCGTTACCGCGATGCACCAGTGCCTCGGTCGCGGCTACTGGCGGCCGGGCGATTTGGCCACGCAAGCGGCCGTGGTGAAGATGACGCCGGTTTACGTTCCGTATTGGGTATTCCAAGCCGACACCACAACCTATTGGACGGCCGACACCGATCGCACGCCGGCGGGCGCGCAGGGCGACTGGTGTCCGATGTCCGGCCAGCACGAGGGGCATTACGATGGGTTGATCGTCGGCGCAAGCCGGGCGCTTACACACGCGGAAACCGCGGCACTTTGCCCGTTCAATCTCTCCGCCGCCGTGCCGCCGGAGGACGCCGATCTGAACAACAGCATCTTCGAGCGCTTCTCCGTCCCGCGAAAATACGCGCGCTCGCTGGCCAGCGGCGGCCTCGAATCGCTCGAAGCTCAAGCCTGCCAGCAGTATGTCCCAGGACGTTCGCGGAATATGCACGTGGCCGTGCGAATCGCGAACCTCACCAGCCGCCCGATGTTGGTTCCGGTGTGGATCATGGCTTACCGCTACCGCGACAAGGTGTTTCGCTTTCTCGCCAATGGCCAAACAGGCCAATGCAGCGGCCAAGCGCCGATCTCGTATCGAAAAGTCATCGTGGCGATTGCGATTGCCATCGCGGTGATGGTGTTTCTGCTACTGTTGTTTTCGCAGGTGGCCCACGGTGGAATGGTAAGTTCGGAAGATCAGTCGCGCGCGATTTACGCGAGTTCGATGTTCGCCGCGATTGCGCCAACAGGTCGTTCACGGCGGAGCGAGAAGGGTGCGTCGACTTATGCTTCCGGTCGATGTTGCGCCGGCCCGCTCGATCTCCAGAGATTGAACGCCGCATTGACCAAAGCCACATGCGTGAATGCCTGTGGGAAATTTCCAAGGAATCGCTTGGCGACAGGGTCATATTCTTCCGAGAGTAGGCCGACGTCGTTGGCGAGATGGGCCAGACGTTCAAAGATCTGCTCCGCTTCGTCACGCCGCCCCATTGCGGCCAGGTTGTCGGCAAGCCAAAAGGTACAGGGCAAAAACGCTCCTTCGCCCGGCGGCAGACCGTCCACATGCGAATCGCTACGATAGCGGGCGACGAAGCCGTCCGTCACCAGCTCGCGCGCAATGGCCGCGACCGTGCCCTGGACCCGTGGGTCGCTCGGCGGCAGAAATCCCACCATCGGCATCATCAGCAAACTGGCGTCGAGTTCGCTGCCGTCGTAAACCTGAACGAAGGCGTTTTGCTGCCGGTCGTAGCCGCGGTTGCACACTTCGGCATGGATTTCGTCACGAATCGCTCGCCAACGCGCAACAGGGCCTTCCAGCCCAAACCGCTCGACGCACTTGGCCAGCCGATCGAACGCCACCCAGGCCATCATTTTCGAATGGACGAAATTCTGTCTGGGACCGCGGATTTCCCAAATGCCTTCGTCGGGCTCTCGCCACTTTGTTTCGAGATAGTTGCCGAGTTCGCATTCGATGGCCCAGACATCTTGATCTTGCGGAATTCCCAAGCGACGCGCAACATGCAGCGCATCGCAGACTTCACCAAACACGTCGAGCTGAAATTGACGCCAGGCCGCGTTGCCGCTGCGCACCGGGGATGAGTTTTCGTAGCCGGGGAGCCAGGGAAGTTCGATCTCGGTGAGACGCCGCTCGCCGGCCAGGCCGTACATGATATTCAGTTGCTCGGGTTTTCCCGCCACGGCTCGAAGCAGCCACTGCCGCCAGGCTTTGGCTTCGTCGGTAAAACCACCCAACATGAGCGCGTAGAGCGCAAACGTGGCGTCTCGCAGCCAACACAAGCGATAATCCCAATTTCGTTCGCCGCCGATGCACTCGGGAAGCGAAGTGGTGGCGGCTGCCACAATTCCCCCGGTCGGCGCATAGGTCAAAGCTTTCAGCGTGATCAGCGAGCGCAGCACCAATTCTTTCCAAGGTCCATCGTAGGTGCAGCGACGGCTCCACGTTTGCCACCACCGCTCCGAGGCATCGAGCGTGCAATCGGCGTCGATCGATTCGGCGCGCGATTCGTGCGACGGATGCCACATCAGCACAAACTTTTTTTCCTCGCCGGCGTCAATCTTGAATTCGCCGCATGTGTGAAGATTTTCACCGTGCAACTCAATATCGCTGTCGAGATAGAGCGAATCGGGACCGGCCACCGCGTAGAGGCCCGTCTCGGTGCGGCGAACCCAAGGGACGATCGAGCCGTAGTCGAACCGCATAATCAACTCGGTCCGCACCTTTACGCTACCCCGGCGGCCGCGCACGATTCGCACCAAATCGGGTTCTTGGCTGCGCGGCGGCATGAAATCGATCAGCGTGACGACGCCGTCGTCTGTCTCGAAGTCGGTTTCGAGAATCAGCGTGCCGGGGCGATAACGGCGCTCGACTTGACGAATGCGGGAGGTCGGTGCAATCTGCCATCGCCCGTTTTCAGGCGTCCCCAATAGCGCGGCAAAACAGGCCGGTGAATGAAAAGTCGGCAGGCAGAGCCAATCGATCGAGCCATCGCGGCCGACAAGCGCAGCCGTGTGGCAGTCGCCGATGAGAGCGTAATCTTCGATAGGAAGTGGCATAGGCTAATTTTCCGCAGCGACTTCCCCATTTGCAACTCACGGGCCTGCAAATCTACAATTCAACGGCGTTGGGGGCGCGACGATTGTCGAATGAAGCATATCTATCGAATGACGAAGCTGGAATGACGAAACGGCAAGCCATCTGGCTGGCATTTGTCATTCTCATTGAGGAAGACCATGCCCCAAGTTACCGGAGTTTTGGAGACCGCGCTGTATGTCGCCAACTTGAGTCGGGCTAGAGAATTCTATGAGCGCGTGTTCGATTTTCGACCAATGGCCGCCGACGAGCGATTTTGCGCTTATTCGGTCGCCGACCGCCAAGTGTTGCTGCTATTTGAGCGCGGAAAATCGTTGCAGCCGATGCCCACCAGCGGCGGAGTGATTCCGCCGCACGATGGTAGCGGCGAGCAGCATTTGGCGTTTTCATGCGCACGAGACGAATTGACCAACTGGGACGTGCGTTTGGTGGCCGAACATGTGCCGATCGAAAGTCGCGTCGATTGGGAACGCGGCGGAACGAGCATCTATTTTCGCGACCCGGACGGGAATCTGCTGGAACTCGCGACGCCGGGGATTTGGCCGATTTATTAGATCAGAATGAAGCAGGGCGAAGCTCGAACGAGGAGCTAACCACCAATCAACGATGACAAAACGGATCGGCGAAGTCTGGAAGGTGTCATTGGGAGACGAGTAGATTCGCTCGCTAAGCGTCGTTCGATATTCGTTGCTTCCGGAGCTAGGCGAATGCCTCGCGCAGCTGCTTCACTTCGCGCGGGCACGCCACGCGCGGATCATCCGGGTCTTCAAATTCGAACGCAATGTAGCCGCGATTGCCGGCCTCGCGAAGGCTCTTGGCGATGCGGTGGCAGTTGGCAGGCTAGGTCGTGTCGTCGGCCGGCGTGATCGAGAATTTGATTTGCGCGTTGATCTACGGCTTCATCGAGCGGATCTCGTGGTCGCGCTCGAAACTTTTCGGCAGGCAAAAATCGTTTCGCACCGCCGTACCGAAAATATCCAAACCGAGCATCAGCGCTTGCCGCTTAAGGCGAGGCAAATACTCCGGCGTGATCTCCTTGGCGAACGTAGTACGAAGTGATGCCTCCTCCGACCAGTCGCTCTGCGCGAGATGGAGCGTGGCCAATTCCCATGCGTATTCAGGCTCAATCGCGATGGGTGACGAGGCAGAAGCCATTCCAGAGGCAAGCCGATTGTAGACGATGCCGTACGGATAAAATGCAGCGAGCTGAATTCTATCAAGATTCAGCCCGCTGGCAGATTTACGTTACGGCAAATTCGTAGCAGTCGCGCCCGCAGATTCCGTTCGGCAGCTCCGGGCGAATCGCCTACTGCACGAGCTTGAGCGGCCTTGTCGCGGCGACTTGTCCGAAGACATCGATGAGTTGTTCTTCATATTCCGAAGCCGTTTGTCCGCCCGGGATATTGAAATGAGCGCCGCGGGTTGTATCGGCCACCGATTGCATCAAGGCCGTATCGGCTTCTCCTCCCAGGCTGATTGTGACGACAGGAATATGAGCTGCCGCGCAGAGCGCCGCTTCGCTGTTCACGAGTGCGGTTCCCTGCGTCACATTCGTCGGTCGATTTGGTTGGCCGTCCGTCATGAGTACCATCATGCGGAAGGCGCCGGGGCGGGCATTGTTTTGCAGTTCCAGGCGGGCTGACTGCATTCCTGCTCCGATATTCGTCTGCCGGGCGTAATGCCCGGCTTGCAAGGTTCGGACGATATTGTCGACCGCATCTAGATTGGGCGTCAGTTGCACTTCCAGAACGGCGCTCTCAGTCGGCGAGTCGTACACCGCGAGGCCCAGCCGATCCTCGGTTTGAATTTGTCGCATGTAGGACAGAAACACCTGGACGGCATCCTTCAGCGCGGTCACCGGCTGCGCGCGCACGTTGGCCAGGGCCGGCGTCTGCGTGTGCGACGATCGTCTGTCGAGCAAATATTGAACCCACGTCTTGTAGCCAAATTTTCTCCGGTAGACGACCGAATCGTAAAGGCTGTTCGGCGCGGCGCTCGTGCCTTTGACATAATTCACGTAGTCGTCCCAACTGCCGCTTGGAAAAGGATAGGCAAGGTCGCTGCTGCCGACGCGGAGCCCCAAATTCGTCTTGATGGTGTTATTCGAGACCGCACTGCTGTAGTAGGTCAGCGTGTCGGACTGAAATAGGGCGTTGCCGACGTTCTGGCCAAGATCGCTCCAAATCTCGGCCATGTTCGTTTCGACGTGCGACTGGCTCAATCCGTTTTGACGAAAGCCGCGCCACGTGCTGTCGTAGTTCATCGAGCCGGAAAGGTCGAGCACGACCATAATGTCGCGCGGCTGATACTGGGCGATCGCCTCGGCTGCCAGGCTGAACGAATCTTTGCCGAGCACGCGCCCAAAGAACAAGGGTTGATTGGGATGGCTCACGACGACCCGCAGCGCCGACGGGCTTTCGTTCGATTCTTGAAAGGTCCGAGTGGTGGAATCCCAAGCTCCGGCAGTCACCTGGATATTTGCCGATTCCGGAGTTCTCGCGCCCACAAGATTTCGTTGAACGAAATCGACCACGACCGGGCGCGCGGCATCGACGCCGTCGACCAGTTTGCCGGCACCGGCGAGCGCGCCGGCGTCGGTCGCCCGGCGCAGCTCCGTTTGAGTGTTTCCCATATAGCCAACGTCGATCGCAAAAGCGATGAACGCCATCATGACGATCATCAATACGGCGGTCAGCACAATGATGTTGCCGGAGCGACTCGCAGCATATCGGCGAGCGCGCAGGGGAACGCGGAAAGCAATTGCGGAACTCATAAGATAAACTCCGACGAAAAAGGCGAGGCGTCGTGCCGGAGCGGCCGGTCGTTCACAAGTGGCAACCGGCGGACGAAAAGTCCACTGTTGATTGAACTATAGCTTATTTTGAGGCAGCGTGTAGTTCCACGATTCATGCCGCGACATTTTTCCGGCAGCGGGCCGGCAAATCCGCATTCTTGCCTCGCAACAGGGACGGAGTGGCGCTGGCCCGCCAGCGGCTTTGCTAGGTGCCCAGGGTTGGTTGCGCCGCAGGCAGCAGAACGGTCGGTGCGACCATCGGCGGCGCTGGAGTTGCCGCCGGCAGCTTGATCGTGAAGGCCGTCCCTTTGCCAAGGCTGCTATCGACGCGGATCCGGCCGTGGTGTGCTTCGATAATTTCGCGGCACATCGACAGGCCCAGCCCAGCGCCTCCTTTTCCACTGGCATCGGGGCCTGATTTTGTAGAAAAGTACGGATCGAAAATTCGGCGCATGACTTCGGGCGACATTCCACAGCCCGTATCGCGCACGCCGAGTTCGACCGTGTTGGCCTCAGCGTCGAAAGCAAGCCGGACCACGATCATACCGCCGCGAGGCATCGACTGTCGGGCATTGATGAGCAAGTTCAACAACACTTGCTGGATTTGATTGCCATTAGCCATCGCGAGGGGCGTCGATTGAATTTGCGTTTCGACGCGCACACGATACTTGACCATTTCGCGTTCGAGCAGCAGCAACGAATCGTCAATCACGCGGCGAAGGTCGGTCGGCTCGAGCGACTGCGAGCGGTTTCGAGCAAATGCCAAAATGCCGTTGGTAATCTTCGCGGCTCGATTGGCAGCATTGAGAATTTTGTCCAAGGCCTTGTCGCGGGTCGCGGTATCCTGATGGCGCAATCCCAATTTTGCGTAGTTGATGATCGTCATCAGCACGTTATTGAATTCGTGCGTGGTGGTGCCAACGAGCTCGCCCATGGCCGTCAGTTTCTGTGCCTGAGCAAGCTGCCCTTTAAGAATCGCGATTTGCTGTTCGAGCGAAAATTGATCGTTGGCAGGCAGGTGAGACATGAGGATTCCGCTTGCTAAGGGATTTCGCCGGAGTTCAGAGAAGGCTGCTAGCTGCTGAATTTCCAAACGTCCGTTGTCGCGTGGTTTACGCAATCGGCAAAGTCACTCGCCATTGCCGTGGTCTGCCTGGGTTGCCCGAAGGCTGGCAACGTGGCTGAATTGCCGGATCGGATTGTCTTAACTATTGATCTGGCAGGGGGTTAGTACACTATTTGGTATCGTCGGACTCGACTGGGCAACTGTAGCTCGGCACGATACAATCGGCGGCAACTGCTTTGTCGCGGCAAGTTTCCGCCGCTTCAAGGAAAAAGTGGATGATCGAGGCTAGACCGCTGCGGCGGTTCGGCAACATGGAGGCTTGCACGGATGCAAACGGTCGAACGATTGGAACAGGCGCTCGAATTAGCTCGCCAAGCCGGTTACACGATTCGTCGCGAGTGGCTCGACGAATGCCATGCCGGAGCCTGTACCGTCAACGGCCGGAAACTGCTGTTTCTGGATCCGACGCAATCGACGCGCGAGCAACTTGAGGAAGTTCTCGAGGTGTTGCGCAGAGATGAAGTTGTGAAGCAATTGACTGCCGCGACAGGGCATGGCCGCTCGGCGGCCGACCGACATGCGGCCTAGACGACTTGATAAAGTCCGCGCGAATGAATGTATTTTTCCACGGCGCGCGGCGTGCGGAAACGAATGCTCTTTCCCATCGAGACTCGCTGACGCAGTTCCGTTGAATGCAAATCGATCAGCGGAGATTCGACCGCGCAGTTTCGTGCGACGGCCAATCGCTCCGGCGACATGAGCTTGGCCAGCACCGAGTCATTGGGCTGAGGCGAGCCGTTGCGGCGAACGACAATGGGAATGGCCAACGAACAGATTCGCTCGGGCTCGCGCCAAGTCGGCAAGTCGGCCAGTGAATCGGCACCCATCAACAAGAACAATTCCCGCGACGAGTCTTCGGCGCGCAACTGTTGCAGCGTTTCAACCGTGTAGCTCACGCCGCCACGATCGATCTCCCAAGGGTAAACTGCGAAGGCCTCGTGTCCGCCGATGGCAAGCTTGAGCATTTCCACTCGGTCGGCATCGGACGATAATTTTCGGTCTTGCTTATGCGGCGGCACGGCGGCTGGCACGAACCAAACGGCATCGAGCCGGCATTGCTCGCGGCAACTTTCGGCCAGCAATAAGTGACCGTAGTGGACGGGATCAAAACTGCCGCCGAAAATGCCCAGACGCATGGTAGAACCGATGAACGACCAGCGATGAACGATGAAGGCGACGAGCCATATCATCTCCGACGTCTAATGGCATTTATAGCGAGTTCCCGTACAATTCCCAGTGGGCATTTGCCTCGATAGCATCCGTTCATCGCCTCGTCTTGATCGTACCGATTTGGGTGATCCATGCAGCAACAACTGTTTGAAACGGACCCTGCTCCCTGGGAGTTGGATGCTGCGCAGACTCAGACGGTGGCAACCGTCATCTTTCCGATGGGGCCGGAAAAGTCGTTCGACTATGCTGTGCCGGACACGTTGCGCACCAAGATTGATGCCGGGCAGCGAATCCGCGCGCCGTTTGGGCGCGGCGATCGAATCGTCGATGGATATTGCGTAAAACTTGAAACCCGTACCCGCGTGAGTCGTCGGCTCAAGCCGTTGGTGGATGTTGTCGATGAGCGCCCGCTACTGTCGCCGACGATGCTGCGTCTGGCTGAGTGGATCGCCGACTATTATTTATGCAACCTCGGACAGGCGCTCGACGCGGTCTTGCCGGCCGGAGTGCGAGCGCGGGCGGGCACGCGCCGAGTGACGCTGTTGTCGTTGGCAACGGATGCCAACGAGCGGCTGCCGGGCGGCGATCTCGCGAAAAAACAATTCGAGATCGTCCGCTATTTGGCCGCGAGCCCACAGCCTCTTGAGCCGCGCGAATTGGCCAAGGCCGTGAAATGTACGCTCGCTCCGATCCATGCACTGCGACGGAAGGGAATCATCCGCGTCCGAACCGAGCGCGTCTCGACCGATTCGCAACACGAGCCACGGCTTCCGCGCCAGCCGCATTGGGACTTGAACACCGATCAACAAGGTGCGCTCGACGCCATCTTGAATCCGCTGCGCGCGCCGCGTCATGAAACCATTCTCATCCACGGCGTCACCGGCAGCGGAAAGACGGAAGTCTACATTCAAGCGATTCAAGAAGTCATCAGCTACGGGCGTCAGGCGATCGTGCTGGTGCCGGAAATCAGCCTCACGCCGCAGACCCGCGAGCGCTTTCGTTCGCGGTTCGACCGTGTGGCTGTTTTGCACAGCCATTTACGCGACGCCGAACGACATTGGCATTGGGAGCGCATTGCGCGGGGCGAAGTCCAGGTAGTGGTTGGGGCTCGCAGCGCGATCTTCGCGCCGACGCCGCAATTGGGCTTGGTCATTCTTGACGAGGAGCACGAAGGGTCGTTTAAGCAGGAAACAGCGCCGCGCTATCATGCCCGCGAAGTGGCGCTGTGGCGGGCGCGGGAAGAGAAAGTGCCGCTGGTGCTGGCTTCCGCGACGCCGTCGCTCGAAAGCTGGTATCGTGCCGTCAAAGGTGAATATCGGCTGATCGAAATGCCGCGGCGGGTGCTCGATCGGCCGTTGCCATCGGTTGGCACGATCGATCTGCGGCTCGAATTTCGCAATCGCACGACGCGCGGCGCGGTATCGCGGCAACTGCACCAGGCGATCGAAGCCGCGCTGCGCGGCGACGGACAAGTGATGTTGTTGCTCAACCGCCGCGGATATTCGACGCATATCCAATGCCCCGCTTGTGGCAAAGTGGTGCATTGTCCCAATTGCGATCTGCCGCTGACGCACCATCGCGCCGGAGATTTGGCCATCTGCCACTACTGCGACTATCACGAACCATCGCCGACAAACTGTCCAATGTGTCGCAGCGGCGGCATTCAATACGGCGGTATCGGCACTCAAAAACTGGAAGCCGAAATCCGGGCTCGGTTTCCCCAAGCCGGCGTGCTGCGGATGGATACGGACACGATGAAAGGGCCAGATAGCCACGCGCGAGCGCTAGAACAGTTTCGCGATGGTAAAGTGCAGATTTTGCTCGGCACGCAGATGATCGCCAAGGGATTGGACTTTCCCAACGTCACCCTAGTCGGCGTCATCAACGCCGATACGGCGCTCCACTTGCCCGATTTTCGGGCGGCCGAGCGGACCTTTCAATTGGTCACTCAAGTCGCCGGCCGAACCGGCCGCGGCGATAAGGGTGGCCGCGTGCTGGTGCAAACTTTCAACCCCGATCATCCGGCGATTGCCGCGGCAGTCCATCACGACTTCAATCGGTTCGCGCGGCAGGAAGTGCCGCTCCGCGAAGCTCATCAATATCCGCCGACCGCCGCCATGATCCGCGTCGTCATCCGCGGCAAGTTGGCAGAGACGACGCATGGCTTTGCACAGCATCTGGCCGACCGCTTGCGGGAAGCGGTTGTCGAAATCGGGCAAGCAGTGCGAGTGCTCGGTCCGGCTACTGCGCCGATCGCCAAGCTCCGAGGACAGCATCGTTTTCATGTGCAATTGCATGCGGTGGAAGCGGAATTGCTGCGAACATGCGTTCGCCGGGCAACGGATGGGCTTGAGCCTCCACCCGATGTGCTGTGGACGGCCGATGTCGATCCGCTGGATATGCTCTAGCGGAACGAATGGTGCGAGCGGCTCACTTTGGTCTGGTTTGACAAATTCAATCGCCGTAAAATGAAACTCGCTGGAAGGGGCCGCTGCCGTCGATCCACGCCCTAGCCCCTGCACGATTCACGATTGTTGGCTTGCCCCTCACTGCCATGTCCTATCGCTCGGTAAAACGCGTGCTCGGCGAAACGCGGCTGGAGCTGAAGTGCTTGGCCCTCTTTGCGATTTGTCTCTTGACGCTGATCGGCGGCAGCTTTTGGTGGTATGGAAGCCAATCGGAAGAGCTGGTCATCACGAATACGCGCAATACCTGTAAGCATTTGGCCGAGTCCGTTATTTTTCAGGCCCACTTGACCGAATATGTCACTCAGCAGATCAGCCGCGGACGTCGAGTTCCTGGGCAAGAACTGAGCGGCGATGAACAGCTTCAGCTCAAGTTCCTCGAGTATTTGAATAAGGACATGCTGTCCAGGCGGCTTGATGACTTGGGCGCGAAAACTGACAGCAATGGGACGACGAGTGAAATTCAGCCATACACCTGGCGAATCCTTCGACCAGAATCGGACCCCAATCGCAAGGCCAACAATGCCCCAGAAACGAGTCTCGATCGTGCGGCCTTAAATCGGCTGTCGATCCTACCTGCCAACTCTGCGGCCACCGACGACGCGGTTGACGAACGTCCCGTCGATGAAAAAGACCGCTATTACTACTATCGGGCGTTTCGCGCTCGCGGCAAGTGCTTCGATTGCCACCGAGCCGCGTTGAGCGATCCCTTGCTGGCGACCGGGTTGGCCCCCGGTGCGGCGCCGCTGCAAGAAGGGGATCTTCTTGGCGTCGTTAAGATCGCCATTACCGATGTCGATACTCGAAAAGCGTTGAACGACAATCGCGCCATTTTCATCGCCACGGCGATCGTAACGGTTTTTCTCGCCATGATTGCCGCCTACGTCATCGTGCGGTATGTCATCGTCAAGCCGCTGAAGCATCTGCGCGATGTCAGCGAGGAGATTTCGCACGGCAACCTGGAGGCCAGAGCCGATATTCACACGGCCGACGAATTTGAAGAGTTGGGCAACGCCTTCAATAAAATGGTGCGGCATCTGGTGACGATCCAGGACGAACTTAAACGCACCAATACGACGCTCGACGTGAAAGTCGATGAGCTGGCCCAAACCAACATGCGGCTGTATGAAATGAACCGGCTCAAGAGCGATTTCTTGGCCACGATGAGCCATGAATTGCGCACGCCGCTGAATAGCATTATCGGCTTCAGTGAAGTGCTCGATTCGATCAAATCGCTTGATGAGAAGCAGCGGCGGTACGTGCAGAACATCCAAAAATCGGGTCGCGTGCTGCTCGATATGATTAACGATATTCTCGATCTGGCGAAAATCGAAAGCGGCAAGATGGAAGTCAAACTTGGCGATTTTCGCATCGAAAACGTGGTGCATGCGCAGTGCGATTTCGTCAAGCCGCAAACGGAGCGCAAGAACATTGACTTGGAAGTCGACGTCGAGCCGGGCTTGCCGGAGTTATTTCAAGATCAAGCCAAAGTGCAGCAGATCCTCAGCAATCTACTCTCGAATGCGATCAAGTTTACGCCCGAGGGAGGGCGGATCGAAGTGCGGGCGCGTCGCGACCGCGATTTAGACGAAGTCGTCCTGACGGTCGCCGACACCGGCGTGGGCATCGCCGAAGAAGACCAAGTGGCGATTTTTGAAAAGTTTCGCCAGGGTCAAGCGGTGATGGCCCAAGGCGATGCGATTACGCGGGAGTACTCCGGGACCGGACTGGGGTTGTCGATCGTCAAAGAGTTGTGCAAACTGCTGGGGGGCGAGGTGTCGGTCGAAAGCCAACTCGGTCGCGGCAGCACCTTTTCAGTGCGCTTACCGTGGACTCGCGCGGGACACGCCAAGCTCGACGGCTCGATTCAGGACAACTTTGAGGAACTCTTGCGGCCGCGGCGGCAGGAAGTACAGCGTACGCTGGATCGCGCCATGCCTGCCGCGGAAGTCTAACCAAGCTCCCTATGGCTCAAACCGCCGCGCCTTCGCTTCCGGTCGTTCATCTGTTTACCGACGGCGCGTGCAGCGGAAACCCCGGGCCTGGCGGTTGGGCATTTATCTTGCGGCATCCGGCATCGGGCAAGGAACTGGAACACTCGGGGGGAGATCAGGAAACGACCAACAACCGCATGGAATTGGTATCGGTCATCCAAGGGTTGGAAGCCTTGAAACGCCGTTCCCACGTCGAGCTTTTTACCGACAGCGAGTATGTCCGGCTCGGCCTTTCGCAATGGATGCCCAAGTGGAAAGCCAATGGCTGGAAGCGAAAACCCAGTTCCTACGGCAAAGGCGGCGAACTCAAGAACTTGGAATTGTGGCAGCAACTCGATCGTTTGGTCGCACAGCACGACGTAAAATTCAACCGTGTGGCCGGACACAGCGGACATCCCGAAAACGACCGCTGCGACGAACTTGCCGTGGCGGCCTATCAGCGATATTTGAGGCGCTGATTCGCGGCCGTCAGTCCAAAACAATGGGCCCCGCCGGCGCATCGGGTTCGCGCCGTTCCCACTCGCGGCGGACTTCGCCCAGCCCGTAAACGCACAACTCGAAGTCGTGGCTGAGTCGTTGCAGCACCTCGCCTTCTTCGTCCCTATCGCCCGTGTGGATCGCGCTGGCAATCAGATAGGACCGTTTGCCCTGCTGGCAATAATCGATGAAAAAGTCCTTACGTGAAGTGCGTTGCAGGCGATCGAGCACTTCGGGATAAACACCCGTCCAAAACAGCGTAAAATCGCCGATGTGCCGATGCGCTTGACGGCGCGCGTCACCCACGCGGGATTCGGCTTCCAACAGCATCTCGGCGACCTCGCTCAACGGGCGGCCGGCAAGGCTGCGCAGGCTCAGCACCGCGTCCAGCCGGACAAACCGCGTCAGCAAGTCGGTCAAGTATTCCACCAGTGGCGGATCGGCGATGCCGATCCGCGATTGGAAGGCATATTCCGTCAGGCCGGCAAAAAAACGATAAAGGTTATTCGCGCGATTTGGCGACATCGTGTGTTCAAGCCTCCCGCATCGCTGGCGGAACATGGCATGATCCGCACTAGCCGCCGGTTCGGTCCGCCATTTGTTTTCATCGGCGACGACGCCTATCCTTCTCCATCATATACAGCCTGGCACGCTTGCGGCCAGCGCGAAACCGCGTAACAATTGTTTGAACAATTATTGTCACCTCGGTGGTTTGCCATGAATCGACCCGTGCGTCTTTCACCCCGTAAATCGAAAATTCCCAGCGATTTCGATTCCCTCTGGCAGGAGGCCTATTTAAGCCTGTGGCGGACCTACGACCGGCTGCGAGCGATCGAGGATGAACTGTTCGACGGGCACGACCTCACCGCGCAGCAGTACAATGCGCTGCGGTTGCTGGAACGCAAGCATCCCGAGCCAATGGTCACATCCGCCATCGCTCAGCGGCTGATTTCCCGCGCCCCGGACATCACCCGACTCATCGATCGTCTGGAACAGCGCGGACTCGTATTGCGCCACCGGCCGGCCGAGAATCGCCGGATCGTGCAAGTGAGCATTTCGCAGGCCGGCCTCGATCTGCTGGCTACGCTCGCCCGGCAGGTTCGCGAGTGCCACGCGAAGCAATTGGGGCACCTTTCCTCGGAGCAACTCAGGAAACTGATTGACTTGCTACGGCAGGTGCGCCTGCCGCACGAGGAGTCCACAAGCCATTGGCGATAAACCGAGTCGAATCATGATGCTTCTGGGAAATTCCGAAATTGAGCGAGCGGCTCTTGCCTTGCGCACGCTCTCGTTCGACCAAATTCTATTTCCGGTGCTCTGCCAATTGGTGGTGATTTTATTGACGGCGCGGGCATTCTACCTGCTATTTCGCAAGTTGGGCCAACCGGGAGTCGTCGGCGAGGTAGCGGCCGGATTGGTCTTGGGTCCGTCGGTGTTTGGGTTGCTCTTTCCCCAGCTATTCTCGGCGATCTTTAACCCATCGGCGCCAAACGTCGATCCACTGATTTTCCAAACTGCGGTCAGTTGGATCTTTCAAGTCTTGGCGCAGCTCGGACTGATTTTTTTGCTATTCCTCTTGGGACTGGAATTTGACTTCGCGCAATTGCATCGCCGCGGAACCGCCGCGACCGTCATTTCGCTGGCGGGAATGATCGTTCCCTTCGCCTTCGGATTGGCGCTGGCTTGGTTGGTGCATCCGCTGATCGAGCCTCATCCCGATGCGCCAGGCGCCGCCGTCAACCAGGTAGGGTTTGCCTTATTTATGGGAACCGCCCTGGCCATCACCGCGATTCCCGTGCTTGGCCGGATCATGGTGGAGCTAGGCATTGAGCGGACTCAACTCGGCGCTATTTCCATTGCCAGCGCGACGATCGAGGATGCGATCGGATGGATCTTGCTGGCCACGGTAACGGCGGTTGTCGGCGGAGGCTTCGAGTTTTGGAGCACCCTCCGAATGCTCGTGGCGACGGTGATGTTTGCGGCTGCGATCATCGTTGTCGGAAAGCCTCTCTTGGTTCGCTGGTCGCGGTGGGCCATCCGCCGCGGAGGCGGTGATTTGTCGATGAATCATTTGGCCGGATTGCTGGCGATCATCTTTCTCAGTTCGATCATTTCTCATCGGATCGGCATTTTTGCGATTTTTGGCGCATTCTTGTTGGGAGCCGTGTTGTCGGGTGAGCAGTCTTTTCGTGAAGCCGTTGAACGGAAGCTACGCGATTTTGTTACCGTTTTCTTTTTACCAATCTTTTTCACCTACACGGGCCTGCGAACCGATATTGGCAGCGTTGGTTCCGTCGCGCTTTGGTCGATCGCCGGCTTGGTGCTTTTGCTTTCTGTTCTGGGTAAGCTCTGCGGCTGCGGGTTGGCAGCCCGTTGGGCAGGATTTCGCTGGCGCGAGGCGGCTTGCATTGGAACCCTGATGAATACTCGCGGACTGATGGAGCTGATCGTCATCGACGCCGGCTACCGCCTTCAGGTCATTCCCAAGAGCGTCTATTGCATGTTGGTGATGATGGCACTCGCAACGACGTTGATGACCACGCCACTGTTAATGCGGCTGATGCGCGGCACGGAGTTGGAGCCTTTCGTGTGGCGATCAGGTTTTCGGCGCAAGGGAGGGCTGTCCGCGATGGAGGCGGCCAATGAATCGACTCGGTCGACCGAATTGGAACCGGTCGATTACCCGATTTCCACCAGCTAAACGCGACACAACCGCCCCGGCGTTTTTTTCAAGCTGCGCCCGGCCGGAAAACGTGGCCAACACTGCTCGCTCTCGCTGCGCTCTTCTCGCTTCCGCGTGGCCTCTGTCGGCGGCTCTCGGTTGGCGATCGACTGGATAAGTTCGCCGGCGGCAATCGACCTTTGTCGGCCAACGTCACTTCGTAATCGCAAAGATTCGCGTTGGCCCGCCGGTACCGGTGGAAATCTTGATCGGGGCGACGATCAGATAAAAACCGCGCGGCGGCAGTTTATCGAGGTTGGCCAAGTTTTCCAGGCCGTAGCGGCCAGCGCCGTTGACGATCTTGTGGACAGGAAAATCGCGCGATTGGCCAGTGTCGATGCTCATCGTGTCGAGACCCAGGCCGCGGATATTGCGTTCCTTTACCAGCAGCATCGCCACCTCGGCGCTGTAGCCGGGAAAGTGCATCCGGCCGCGGCCGTCTTTGTTTTGATACCGAGCGATGTTGCCGTAGTGGCGACCCCAGCCGGTGTGGAGCAGGACGATCGCGCCGTCGGGAATTCGGCCGTGTTCGGCTTCCCATTGTTTGATGTGCTCGGCCTTAAGCTGATAATCGGAATCCAAACTTGCCGGCCCACTGGCGTCGATCATCACGCCCGGGCCAAACAGATTCTCGGGTTTGATCTGGGCGACACTGATCTGATCTTTGTCAAAATGATTTGGCGCGTCCAGGTGCGTCCCCAGATGTTCGGGCATCGAAAATGCCTTGCTCAATACGCCGTCGCGATCGATCGTGGCAATGGTTCGCAGTTCAAAGGGCCGGTAATTTTCACCGGGCCAATACGGCGATTGCGGATTGAGATCGTGGGCAAGGTCAACGATTTTTGCTCGCCCGGCAGCCACGTCGTCAAGCGAAATCTTTGGCAGCGTTGGCTCCGCGGCAAGCAGCATGCCTCCCGCCTGAAGTGCGAATGCAGCCAATACGCCGCCACGAAATGCACGCTGCAAGGGCATCATGAGATTCTCCCTGTTCACAGCAATCCACCTAGAAATGACGACCAATGAAGTAATCGAGGCTTGCACCCAGCAACCAATGTTGAAAAATGCCGGCCAACAGCGATTGGGTTCGCCAAGCAAGTGCACCCCACAGCAGGCCGGCGAGGATCGAAGCGAAGACTTCTGCTTCCGGCCTGCCAAAATGGGCGAGCGTGCTCGCCAGCGTTTGCACGCCAATTCCCAGCGGCACGCTGAACGACTTGGCCATGCCCTGCTGTAAGAAGCCGCGGAAGTGAAATTCCCAAGAGGCGTACCAGAAGCATTGGCCGACGAGATGCCAGAGGAGGGCCTCGCTGGAATTTCGCGCCAGCGGATTAATTGGGTAGACAGTTTGGAACTCCGGCGATTGGGCGGAGGAATATCCGATGTACACAATCAGCGGCGCGGCAAGCAGGCTGCAGATGGCCGCAAAGCGGAGGCTGCCAAGCCGGACGCCATATTCCGACAGCGGATCTCGCAGGATGAATTTCACCACGACAAGCGGAATGATGCCTAGCAGCAGCACGGTCGATGCCAGCAATGCGAACGCGGCCAATCGTCGAGCCTCGTCGGCAAAAATTGCGATTGCCGACAATCGCGTGAGCCAGGCATCGTAGTTGCCGAGGAAATGCCATAACACCAGGCAGATTGAACTCGTGAGGAGCACGATCGTCGCTCGGCGATCGACACCCGTGAACATTTCGCGCACCAAATGAATTGCCCGGCGATTGGAAGCCATCGGTTATCGGCGCTCCTTTTCGGCCCTGACTCGTTGAAGCCAGTCGTAAGTTGTACGTACCGCGTCTTCGATCGGCGTGATTTGGTAATCCAACTCGCGCTGGGCTTTTGCCGACGAATAGGCCCAGTCGGCTAAGAACACGCGAACCCAGGATGGCGTAATTTGCGGATACACTCCGAACCATCGGGCCCGCTGCTGCTGAAAGTAAGCGTAGACCATCGCTCCGGGGCGGCGAATCGTGATCTGAAAATGCCGCCGGCCGGTGACGCGATCGACGATTTTCAAAAACTGCTTCAACGACAAATTTTCACCGCCGAGCAGATATTTTTCACCGGGGCGGCCGCGCTGCATGGCACGGATGAGGCCTTGTACCACGTCCTGTACAAAAACCCAATTGCCGACTTTGCCGCCGCCCATGATGACCGGCATCTTGCCACGATCATACAGGTCGATTACCAGGGAGATCGAATTGCCCTCGTTCAGGTAGCCGGGGCCGAAGACGCGACCGGGATTAACGATCACCACCGGGATCCCATCGGCGGCGAAGCGAACCGCGTCGAATTCAGCGGCCCTTTTGCTGCGTTCGTATTCGGTCAGACAATGGTCGATCGATTGCTCGTGCGTTTCGTCGGCGATTTCTCCGGTTCTCGTCGGGCCAAAGGTGAGCATGGTTGATGTCCACACGACGCGCTGAGCAGCCAGTTCGCTGGCAACTTCGCAAACGTTACGCATCCCGACGACGTTGATGTCGAAATACGTTTGCCGATCGCGTGCCCAGTTCTTCGCATAGCCCGCGAGATGGTAGACGTGCGAGCAACCTGCCATGCCGCGGCGAAGGCTTTCGCGATCGGCAATGTCGCCATCGACCAGCCGAATGTTGGGATGATCCCAATTGGGGCCTTCGCCGGGCGCGAAGCCCGGCGGCGGCTGAGGTTTGCTGCGGCGAGTGAGGGCGTGGACGGTCAGCCCGCGCTCGGCCAACTCACGCACCAACCATGCTCCGATGAAGCCGGTGGCGCCAGTGACGAAAGCCTTGGGTGGAGCGCTCATGGAATTTCATGCAAGGGCACCACGAGCACCGAGCAAGGAGCATTGTTCAAAATCTGGGCCGAAGTGCTGCCGACGAGCATTCGTTTGAGCGCGCCACCGGCCGTCTTGCCGAGGATGGCAATGTCGATGTTGTTAGCCTTGATGGCCTTGAGAATCTGATCGCCCACGTGACCTTCGACGACGATCGGCGCATGTCCGTGAAACACGAACGGCAGCTTTTGTAAATAAGCCGTCACTTCTTCCCGCTGCTGTTGCACTTCCTTGGCGTGTTCTAACACCCAGGCTTGGGCCATGGCTTCGCAATCGGCATCGCGGGCTTGTTGTTCGAGCCAGGCCGGGAGCGGACCGGCGAGCATCGATTCAACGACGCGGATCACTTGACCGCGAGTGCCGACCGGCCATTTAAACTGCGACGTAATTTCCGCTTGCTGCTGGGCGCTGGCTGGGTCGTAGGCTAAAAGCAGCCGAACGGCTGGATCGCTGGGCGTCGAATCGGGTCGAACGACCAACACCGGTACGCTGCCGACTTGCACGACTTGTCGCGAGACGCTGCCCAAAAACATACTTTGAATCGGGCCTAGTCCACGCGCGCCGACTGCAATGACATCGGCCCGCCAACTGTCAGCGGCAACGATCAATCCATGAGCCGGTTGCTGCGTGCCAACGATCGTGTGGACTGCGCTGGCCAGCGCCTCGGGCAACCGCTTGCGGGCTTCCAAGAACACCGCGTCGGCGAGTGCTTGGCGCGCACGCTGACGCATCTCGGGGCCGGCGTCTTGTTCGGATTTGAGCGGAACCTCGACGGGGCTGTAGTAGAACGCAATCTGATCGCGCGCACCGTCGACGAATCGCACGGCGAACTTGATTGCTTCAAAGCTGCCATTCGAGCCATCGACGCCAATGAGGATTTTCATGATCGTGGTCGGTTGTCAGTTGCCGCTTGCCAGTGGCCGGTGGATCGTTGTTCGTGGTGGGCGTTCGGTCGAACGGTGGATTTTCAACGGACGATTGACGATTGACCGCCGACAAATGTGCATTCACATCAAGGGCATTTTATGACCTTCCCCGGCAACCTCTTGCACATAGCGAGGAACCGCATAGCCGGGCAGGCGGGAAAGTAATTTGGCGACAATTTTTTGGCCTCGCTCGATGGGCACTTCAAAATGAGCAGCCCCTGCGACGCGGTCGAGCTGATGTAAATAATAGGGGATTATCCGCAAATTCACTAGCCGCTCACAAAGTTCCGCCAGGATGCTTGCGTTGTCGTTGATGCCGCGCAGCAGCACGGTTTGATTCAAAACCGGAATGCCAGCGTCAACGAATCGGCCGAGAGCGAATGCGGTGGCCGCGTCGATTTCCGCAGGATGGTTTACGTGAACAACTACGATCGGCGTCAGACGCGTTCCACGCAGCCATGCGAGTAGCTCATCGGTTACACGCTGTGGAATGACAATCGGCAGGCGTGAATGAACCCTCAGCCGCCGCAAATGGGGTATCTCGGCCAAGCGCTGAGCCAGTTGGGAAAGGAATGGATCGACCAAGGCCAGCGGATCGCCTCCGCTGAGAATGACCTCATCGATGCTGGAATCCGACCGAATCGCCTGAAAGGCCGGCTCCCAGGCAGCCAACGATTTTGGGGCCTCGCCGTACGGGAAATGGCGGCGAAAACAGTATCGGCAATGGACGGCACAGGCCCCAGTTGTTACCATCAACACTCGCCCTTGATACTTATGGATCAGCCCAACTCGAAGCTCGGCAGAGCGATCGTCCACAGGATCGTCCGTAAAACCATTCAGGGCAATGTTTTCGGACGTCACCGGCAGCACTTGCCGCAGCAGCGGATCGGTTGGGTCGCCGCGTCGCATACGTGCCGCAAAGGGTCGTGGAACGAATAATGGAAAGGATATTGCCGCATCGGCAGCCTGGTCGGCAAACTCAGGCGGGAGTTCGAGCAGCCGGCAAAGTACCGCCGGGTTGCGAATGGCTTCCTTGATCTCCTGCCGCCACGAACAGGAGCCAGGTGCCGCGAGAACAGGATCGTCAATCGTCGAATTCATGATCGAGGGGGTGCCGATAAACCCAGATGAGCAGAATGAACACCGATCAGCGAGCAGCTTGAAAATCGGAACATTTCCATCCAAGTTTATCCGATTTCATCTGGTGCCTCGGTGTTCTCCAGAGTGTTGATCGAAAAACCAGCGTAACTTAATCGTACTCAAAAACGTAGGACCATCGACCGTGCCCAGTTACAACACCAGCGATTTTCGCAAAGGCCTGAAAGTTCAAATCGACGGCGATCCGTACATTATGACGGTGTGTGATTTCGTCAAACCCGGCAAAGGGCAGGCGCTTTACAAGTGCAAGCTTAAGAACCTAGTGCGCGGCACGCTGCTCGACCGCACCTACAAGAGCGGCGACAGCTTGGACGCCGCCGACATTACCGAAATCGACGCCCAGTATTTGTATCGTCAAGGGGACCAATATGTCTTCATGGACAACAAGTCCTACGAACAATATGAACTGCCGAGCGCGAAAGTCGACGAAACGGCCAAGTGGCTCAAAGAAGGAACGGTCTGCTCGATGATGTTGTTCAACGAGAATCCGATCAGCGTCGATCCGCCAAACCAGATGGTATTGAAGGTCGAATACTGCGAACCAGCCGTGCGCGGGGATACGGCGACAAAGCTTACTAAGCCCGTGAAGGTGGAAACCGGGGCGGAAGTGATTTGCCCCGCGTTTATCGAGATGGGAGATATGATCAAGGTCGATACTCGAACCGAAGAGTATTTGGAGCGCGTCCGGCAGTGACCTTCAGGCGGAAGGGGAAAGGCGGAGTCATGACTGCCGAGAACCAACCGCCGCTTCACAGCGTTCCGCCTTCCGGCTTCCAGTCTGCGCCTTCGTTGGTCGATTGGCTATCTACGCCAGACGCGTATCCCGAACGCCCGGCTTCCGTTCGCCTCGTCGAGACGCATATCTCTTGCGTGTTTCTGACCGATCGGTTCGCTTACAAGCTCAAGAAGCCGGTGCGGTTTGATTTTTTGGATTTCAGCACCATTGAGCTGCGCCGGAATGCATGCGAGGAAGAGGTGCGGCTGAATCGTCGACTGGCTGCCGAGGTTTACTTGGGACTGGCGGCGGTGAGGCGAGATGCCGCCGGCAATTTCTACCTCGACGAATGCGACACGGGTGATGGCGATGTCGTCGATTGGCTCGTCAAAATGCACCGCTTGCCAGACGATGCCACGCTGCTGGCGAAGATTCGCACAGGCACGGCGACCGACGCGGATGCCGATGCAATTGCCGATCGGCTGGCGGAATTCTATCGCGCGTCGCCGCCGGCGCAGATGCCGCCGGCGGACTACCGATCCGGGATTGAGCAGCATGTGCGGGCGAATCGAGCGGAATTGCTGCGCGCGGAACATGGCTTGAATGGGTCGGCCGTCAAACGAATTCATGCGGCACAACTTCGGCTGCTCTTGCTCTGGCCCGACCTGTTGGATGCTCGCCTGGCAGGCAGGCAGATTGTGGAAGGGCACGGGGATTTACGGCCGGAACATATTTATTTATTCGCGCCGGCCGCGCAGCGTGAAGCGGGGCAGTTCCCCAGGCCGGTGATGATCGATTGCATCGAGTTTAGCCAAGACTATCGTCGCCTCGACCTGGCCGACGAGCTTAGCTTTCTGGCAACCGAGTGCGATTTCGCGGGAGCCGAAGCCCTAGGGCGACGGATCTTCGAGCAAGCGTGCTCGCTGCTGGGGGATCGACCACCGCCGCGGCTGACGGCGTTCTATCGCAGCTACCGAGCCTGCGTACGGGCTAAAGTAGCGGCACTGCGAGCGCGGCAGCAATTACCCGAAGCTCAAGCCGCGTCCTATGCTGAAGCGCAGCGACACTTGCAGTGGGCCGAGCGTTACGATCGTCAACTTCCACCGCCATTTTTGCTCGTCGTGAGCGGCCTGATGGGTTCGGGAAAATCCACGTTGGCCGGTCGATTGTCAGAATCGCTTGGCGCCGAGCTACGATCGACCGATGCGATCCGCCAACAAAGATACGGCAAAAGTCAGCAACCGTTGGCTTATGGTGCTGGGCATTATCGTCTCGACGACCGATTGCAAATCTACAATATGTTGCTCGAGGATGCCCGTAAAGATTTGCAAGAAGGATTATCCGTGATACTCGACGGTGCATTTCCGTATGTGCGCCTGCGTGCCGCGGCCGTGGAGCTTGCGAATCGTGAGCACGCTGCTGTGCTCATCGTCCATTGCCGATGTCCAGACGATGTGGCCCGGCAGCGAATTGCCGATCGGCTGGCCAGAGGCAAGAGCCATTCCGAAGCCCGCCCTGAAATCTACGACCAGCAGCGCGACGAAGAGGAGCCTGAGACGACAAACTCAACAGTCGTGGAAATCGACACGACGATAGAATCTGAGCTTCAAATCCAACGTGTGATGGCACGACTTCGTCAAGTACAAGTAGATGCGACGTAGTTTACCGCTTTTGCAGAATCGTGATCGACTGTGACCGCGTCATTGCTCGCCATGGATAGTCCTTGGTCGGAAACTGTCGAACACGTTGCGCGCCGGCTGCAGACTAATATTGAAACCGGCCTATCGGCAAGCGAGGTCCAGCAGCGACTCAAGCAGTGCGGTTGGAATTGGTTGCGCGAAGCGCCGCCGCGCAGCGTGTGGAAGATGTTCCTCGGTCAGTTGATCGACTGGATGATCGGTTTGCTGGTAGCGGCGGCGGCAGTCAGCTTGCTGCTCGGCGACTGGCACGATTCGGTCCTGATTCTGGCGATCGTGCTTGCGAATGCGTTGATCGGATTCCTTCAAGAGCGTCGTGCGGAGCAGGCGGTAGCTGCTTTGAAGAAGCTGGCCCAGCCGACCGCCCGGGTGTGGCGCGATGGCAAGTTGTCGGAACTGCCGGCCAAGCAACTCGTGCCTGGAGACATCATTGAATTGATTGCCGGAGCGCTCGTCCCTGCCGATGGCCGGCTGATCATGGTGGCGGATTTGCAAATCGACGAGGCTCTCTTGACCGGCGAGTCGATGTCCGTCGATAAGCAGATCGAGTTGCTAGCCGCAGCAACGCCGCTGCCCGATCGCACTTCGATGGTGTTTGCTGGCACGACCATGATGCGCGGCCACGGAAAGGCGATTGTTACCGCAACGGGGATGCGCACCGAGATGGGGAAAATCGCGACGCTGCTCGAAGGAACGACCATGGTGCAAACGCCGCTGCAACTCCGGCTGGCGGCGTTCAGCAAGCAACTGGCGATCTTGGTGGTAGCAATTAGCGGAATTGTATTTGTCGTCGGAATCTTGCGGGGTAATGCGACTTGGGAATCCATGTTTCTCGTCGCGGTGAGTTTGGCCGTCGCAGCAATTCCCGAAGGATTGCCGGCCGTCATCACCGTGGCGCTGGCACTTGGCTCGCTACGGATGGCGCAGCGGAAGGCTATTGTGCGGCAGTTGGCGGCCGTGGAAACGCTCGGCTCGATCAATGTGATCTGCAGCGACAAGACCGGTACGCTCACACAGAACAGGATGTCGGTCAGCGACATTATTCCTCACAGGGAGGGCGATTTTATTCGGGCGGAGCTGCTTCGTGCTTCCGTGCTCTGTAACAATGCCCAACCGGTCGCAGCCGGGCAACCGATCGGCAGCGCGACGGAATCCGCGATGCTCATCGCAGCGACCGCAGCAGACCTCGATCCGACGGAAGTTCGCCAGCAGTGGCCGCGAGAGGTGGAGTTTCCTTTCCATTCCGATCGCAAACGAATGAGTACGGTGCATCGATCGCCTGAAGGCAAGCGGATCATTTGTGCCAAAGGCGCGGCCGAGGCGATTTTGGGCAGATCGACTCACTTGGCCGAAGGCGATGGCACGGTCGTCGAACTTCAGCCGTCCGATAAGCTTCGGCTCGAACAGCAATTGAAAAGTCTTACAGCTCGCGGACGCCGATTGCTTGCCGTGGCAACCAAATATTTGAACGAGGAAACGTTGCCTCAATCGGCGGATGATGCCGAATCCAAACTGGCCTTTCTCGGCTGGATTGGCCTGGTCGATCCAGCTCGACCTGAGGCGCGTGCTGCGATCGAGCGATGTCGCACGGCGGGAATCCGCGCCGTCATGATTACTGGCGATCATCGCCGCACGGCGCTAGCAATCGCCGAAGACATCGGACTTTGGCAATTGGGCGATGAAGTGATGAGCGGCGAAGAGATCGACCGCCTCGACGATGCCGAACTGGAACGGTGCGCTACGCGGACGGTCATTTATGCGCGAGTCTCGCCGGTACATAAACTGCGGATTGTGCGAGCCCATCAAGCCTGCGGCAGTGTCGTGGCGATGACCGGCGATGGCGTAAACGATGCACCCGCACTGAAACAGGCCGACATTGGCGTGGCCATGGGCATCACCGGAGCCGATGTGTCCAAAGAAGCCTCACGAATGATTTTGGCCGACGACAATTTTGCCACGATCGTCGCTGCCGTCGAAGAAGGGCGCGTCGTTTACGACAACATTCGCAAATTCATTGTTTATTTATTGACCGGCAACCTATGCGAAATCCTGGTGATTCTGTCCGCGATTCTACTCGGCCTGCCATTGCCTTTATTGCCGGTGCATTTGCTGTGGATTAACCTTGTCACCGATGGCTTGCCAGCGCTTGCGCTGGCGTTTGAGCCTGCCGAGCCAGGTACGATGCAACGTCCGCCGCGATGGCGCAACGAGAGTATTTTCGCAGGGGGCTTGGCGCGGGGCATTGTACTTGTCGCCACCATCATGGCAGCAGTTTGCCTGGCGATATTCTGGTGGGCTTTGCCGAGCGGAATGACAAGCCAGATCGTCGACCACGAGGCGAAGCAACCCGCACCGATTGCGCTACCACAGACGATGGTCTTTGTGACGCTTTCGTTCGCGCAGTTTTTCCATGTGCTGGCGTTGAGGTCATCCAGCCGCTCTTTCTTCAGCCAAGCGCCTTGGACCAATTGGCGACTGGCTGTGTCGTTCGTTCTCGGCGCAGGATTACAATTGGCGATTGTTTATGTGCCGCGCTTGGCTAGTTGGTTCCACTGCGAGCCACTGCCGGCAGAGTGGTTGGCAGTAGCGATTGCAGTTTCAACGGCAGGTTTTTGGGTGGTGGAAGCTGGCAAATGGGTCAATTCCGTAAGCTTGAAAACCGGTCCTTAAGCCGATCTTCTTGCGAGATGTTGCCCGGCGTCGCTACGCGCCGATAGAATGTACAGAAGTTGGGGCCAACGGATGGTGATCCATGACAATGCCACACTCTCTTCTGATCGCGATTGTATTCGTCGCTGGATCAATGGCCGTCGGTGTCGGCCGCATCGTGGCGCAAGTACCCGTAGCGGTTCAGTTGCCGACTTTCCATTATTTTAGCGTCGATACGACGGTACTCGTGCCCGATCGCGGAGCTGCCTATTTGGGCGGCGTGAACTATTCGTCGACCGGGCGCACCTCGCGCGGGCTTCCAGGTCTCGGGCGGCCATTCGCCAACACCGCGATAAGCCGATCGACAGTTGGCGGTGGGATGTGGGTCTCGGCTTACATTCACGACCTCGAGGCGATGGATGCGGCGCTGCTCGGCCAGGGGGATTTTGTGGCGGGGCAATCTGTGCGGCGGCCGGCGACATCTGCGGTCGCAGCCACGAAGACCGACCCCACTTTCGCAAACAGCATTGCCGCAATTCGCGCGCAAGCAACTAGCGACGAGCAGGCTAATCAACTTGAGGCGGAGGCGAATTTGAAGCGCGGGCATGAAAAGCTCAAGGAAGGAAAATCGGGCGTGGCCAAGATCTATTTTCAAATCGCCGAGCGCCGCGGCACGGGAATCGTGAAAGAGCAGGCACGGGCTGGATTGAAGTCGATCGAGCGCGGCACAGTCAAGCGCGCCGTGGCCAAGAAATGACGCTTGCCCGCATCTCGCCCGTGCGCCTCACGCTGCAGTTGGTCTAGCCCGTTTCCTATGTTTGAAACGGTTGCGAGCGGCGCGTCTCCGAATTTCCAGCCGCGCCCGTCAGAAAGCGTTTCGCCGCTAGAACCGCTTCCCAGCGGGCGCGGTTCGGAATTGCGTCCGCCGGCGCCGGCGGTGCATAGGCTATATTTTTCGTAGTGGCGCCGGTTGTGCTCGTCTCCAAAGGAGGTCGCCGGATGAGACCGCTGGAATACATTCATTCGCTGGTTCATCGCACCAGCCAGTTGACCATTCAAGACTGGCTATTGGTGTTCGCCTGCGCGATCATTGCGTTCTATGCGCTGCAGATGACGCGGCGATAAGTTCGTCGTGGCGGACGCTCGTCACTTTGGCACCATCCACGTCAACCAATACGCTTGCGCCAGCGTCAGCAGCCCCATCAATGCCGCCAGCGCGAGACTGTGCCAGATGACGAAGCGGAGTAGTTTGCCTTCGTCCCCATGTTGGCCCGTGGCAGCGGAGGCGACGACGATGCTTTGGGCGTCGATCATCTTGCCCATCACGCCACCGGTACTGTTGGCAGCGCATATCAGTATAGGGTTTAATCCTAGCTTTTCGGCCGTCACGCGCTGCAGGTTGCCGAACAGCGCGTTACTCGAGGTATCGCTGCCGGTGAGGGCGACACCGAGCCAGCCGAGCAGCGCCGCGAAAAACGGATATAAGACGCCGGTCTGCGTGAAAGCGAGTCCGAGCGTCACGTCGATGCCGCTGTACTTCGTCACATAGGCAATCGCCAACATGCAGGCGATCGTAAACAGCGATCCTCGCAATCGATGCAGGGTGCGAAAAAATGATCGAACAAAGCGGTAGGGCGAGATTTTCATCCATGCGGCCGACAGCAACGCGGCCACGAAGATGCCCGTGCCTGTCGCGCTTAGCCAGTTGATCTTCAAGACGGCATCGTACCGTGCGCTGGCGATCGCTGTGGCGTCGGTCTGCACCAGATGGTGCAATTGCGGCACTTCCCAGCGAGGTTCACTGATGCCGTTCAAGAATTCCTTCACCGGCGTCGTGCCCCAAGCGAAAACACACACGGAAAGAATGATCCAGGGCGTCCAGGCCGAGGCAATTTCGCGACGCGTGAACCGTGTCGCGCCGACGGCAGCACCCATTTCGGCAGCGCGCTGTTGCGTTTCGCCGGCAAACTGCCAGACCTCGCGCGGTTGCCAGAATTGCAGCACGATGGCCAGCAATAGGAGCGATACCAATCCTCCGGCGACATCAACCAGCGTTGGCCCTAGATAATTGGCGACGAGTGCCTGCACGGCGGCAAAGCTGCCGCCGCCGACAACAACGGCCGGCCACACGCCGACAAGCCCGCGCCAGCCCGACATCGTCCAGATCATCCATGCCGGCACCAGCAACGAGAAGAACGGCAACTGTCGGCCGGCCATTGCCGACAAGTCTTCGACCGGCAGCTTGGTCACGTTGGCGAGCGTGATCACAGGCGTGCCGAGCGCTCCAAACGCCACCGGCGCAGTGTTGGCGAACAGCGCCAAGCCGCCTGCGTAGAGAGGCGGAAACCCCGCGCCGATCATCAGCGCCGCCGAAATGGCCACCGGCGTACCGAAGCCGGCGGCTCCTTCGAGGAACGCCCCGAAGCAGTAAGCGATGAGCAGCGCTTGCACGCGCCGATCGGGCGACAACGCCACCACCGAGGCTTTGACCTTCTCGAATTCGCCGGTCTCCACCGTCAGCACATACAGGAACACCGCCACGAGCACGATCCAGCCAATTGGAAACAGGCCGAAACATACGCCGAAACCCGTTGCCGCGGCCGCCGATGCCCAGGGCATGCCATAGACACCGATCGCCACGCCCAGCGCGGTTATCAATCCGGCCAGCGCCGCCCGCGGAGCAGACCATCCGACGATCCCGAGCGTCCCCAGGAGCACGACAATCGAAGCCGCGGCCAGCAGGGTGGACAACAGCGCTGAGCCGGTTGGATTGTAGTTTTGCGTCCAGGGCATTGCGTGCGAATCGATTGACACGGCAAACGGATTGAAAAGCGTGCCCGATCGCAGACACTGCACATCCGATACAAGCATTATGTCAAACCGACGGTTCGGAGTGCTATTACCGACCAAATCGCCGGCAGAGTCAAGCTGGATCGCCCGACCTACTGGACTGCGTTGCGTTCGGTTTCCGTCGTCGTCACAGGATTCATTTTCGCGTAGCCAAGGCCGCGGAGCACTTCCAGCACTTCGCTGCAAGTCGGGAACATGCGGCCGCTGGCACGTTTGTAGCGATCCAGGGCGTGCATGAACTCCACTTCTTCGTCGCTGTAGTCGCGCTCGCAGGTAGTCGGGTCGATCTGTCGGCGGCGGCTCACTTTCTCGCGTCGTTCGAGCTTGCGTCGTTCGATCGCGACAGGCGCGGTTCCAAGGCGACGTTCACCGGCCCGCCGGTCTTCCTTGGTGCGGCGGCGGTCGATCGTAGAATCAATGGCGGCGGCTTTCGACTTCGACACGATGGGTTGTCCTTTCGAGTTAGGAAGACGGCGTAACTCTGGGAAATTATACACCCTGCGGGGGCAATACCGTTCTTCGGCCCAACCCGTTGGCAATTTTTAGCACCAAGATAAACAGGCCGGATTTGCAAAACTCTCCGGCTTGTGCGGCTTTTAGCGGTAACGCGATCCTAGCGGTCGCGCGGCCGCAGATTCGGCACGATGCGAAAGACGCCAGAGGAGAGAGCCGTTCGTCCAGGATGGATCGCGAAGATGCGCGAATGTGCCAGGGCGCTTGCAAAAATTGCCGCCGTTTAGCCCGATGTGGAGTCTTTCGATGACCCGCCGCCCGGCATAGTGCGGCGCAGGGCGTCGTACGCGGCACCGAAAGAGGCCGTCACCGGCTTGATTCCTTCAACCAGCTCGTTCATGACTTCCAGTTGGCGCGTGGTGATGAGCGAGGCCAACTGCTGCGTCTCTTTGGCCAATCGATCGTAGCCCGACGGTATTCCAATCGAATGGACGACGTTGCTGGTCGGGATAGATACGGAGTTTGGATTAGTAGGTTTTCCGCGCCACAGCGTCATTGCAATGAGCAGTGCCGCGGCGGCCGTCAACGATGGGACAGCCCAATACATAAGTCGATGGCGAATCGAAATAGTTCGCTCCCTTGACCACTGGTCCATCACGGCGAGGGGAAACGATTCGTCGGGCCGTTCGGGGAGCAGATTTTTAAGCGCAGCGGCGAGCGCCGAATAATCCGCCATCGATTCGGCGCACTCGGGGCAGTGGCGAGCATGGCTGCGCAAGCGGGAATCATCATCGGGGGTGATTCGCCGGTCGAGTAGATCGTTCAGTCGATTTTCAAATTCGTCGCAATGCATGGGGCGCCTCCGCCAAGGCTCCACGTTTCTTGAGGATTTCGATGATTTCTTGCCGTGCCCGATGGACCCAGGTCTTGACCGTGCCCAGCGGGCAATCGAGCGCGGACGCAATCTCGGCGTAGCTGAGTTCGTGCTGGTGGAACAGCAGGAAGGCTTGCCGATATTCGTTTCGCAGTTGCCCCAAGGCCAACTCCAATTCTTCCGCCAAGTTGTTCGCCGGCTCGACCAAGTGCTCGCGGTCGGGCAAATGCTCAACCAAGGGTGAAACCGGCGGTCTCTGCCTCCGCTGCGCCAGAAACGTCCGGCAGCGGTTGCCGGCAATCGCCAAGAGCCATGGCAAAAAAGGCCGGTCGCGGTCCCAGTTCGCCAGACTCCGCAGCGCGCGCGAAAATGTGTCTTGAGCCGTGTCTTCGGCATCCTGGCGGTGACTCAGCATCCGATAGCACAGCCCAAAAACCTGGCCTTGGAAGCGATCGACCAAGGCGAACATCGCGGCTTGATCTCCGGCCAACGAGCGCTCGGCCAAGGTGCGCACTTCGTCTGGCAACGTCGTCTCCTTGGTGTCTGGCGGAAGGCGATTCAAAGATAGATACCCGGCGGCGCAAGTGTGGGTTTCAGCGATTTCTATCAGCTAATAGCATGGCCAGGACGATCGGGGAACGCAACAAGGAATCGCCCGCAAACCACGATCATCCAAACAGACCAGGGCGCAATCAAGAACCCTGGGAAGCCGATTCTTCGATGGCACACGAGTGTCACACCCCTGGCGTCTGCTGGAGCGATGAGTAAAATAGCAAGCGGTTCGTAATCATCCTTGGCATCTTGGCGGCTCCCATTTTTCGCGAGAATCGCGGGTAATTCCGGCGTTTCTTCGTGGCAATTGTATTTCTATGACCTCCACCCTCGCGAAAACGCCGCTGCACGATTGGCATGCTTCGCACGGCGGCCGGCTGGTCGATTTTGCCGGCTGGTCGATGCCGGTGCAGTACGGTTCGATTGTGGCGGAGCACAACGCGACTCGGACAGCGGCCGGGCTGTTCGACGTTTCGCACATGGGGCGGCTGAAATTCTCCGGCGACGGCGCGGCCGCGTTTCTCGATAGCCTAGTTACCCGCCGCATCACCGACATGGAGCCTGGCCAGGTTCGTTACGGCTTGGTGACGAACGAGCGGGCGGGCATTTTGGACGACGTGCTAGTGTATCGGATCGCGCAGACCGACGGCACCGAATATTACCTGATGGTGGTGAATGCCAGTAATCGAGCGAAGATCATCGTCTGGATCAACAGCAAACTCGGCGACCATGCCAACGTGCGGTTCGCCGACATCACGACCGACACGGCGATGATCGCCGTCCAAGGTCCATTGGCGCTGGAACTGGTCGATTTGCGCATCGATTGTGAACTGGAGGAGATGAAGTACTATCACGCCTCCGAAGCGCTCGTCGGCGATCAACTGGCCATTGTCAGCCGCACGGGATATACCGGTGAAGACGGCTGCGAACTAATGATTCCGGCTAGAATTGCCGCCGAAACTTGGGAAGGAATTTTGAAAGACGGACAGCAACGCGGCGCGATGGCCGCCGGCTTGGGGGCTCGCGACACACTGCGTCTGGAAGCGGCGATGCCGCTGTATGGCCACGAATTGAATGACGAGACCAATCCGCTCGAAGCCGGCTTGAATTTCGCCGTCAACCTGGACAACCGCACGTTCCCCGGCAGCGGTGTGCTGTCGGCGGTGAAGCGCGATGGCGTGAAGCGAACGCGCGTTGGTCTGGAGTTAACCGGCAAGCGCGTGCCGCGCGAGCATTACGGCATTTTTGCCGGCGAGCAGTCGATCGGCGAAATCACCAGCGGCACTTTCTCACCGACGCTGCAAAAGCCGATCGCGATGGGCTACGTGCCGCCGAACTACGCGAAGGTGGGAACCGAGCTATCGATCGACCTGCGCGGGGCGAAAGAACCGGCGACGATCGTCAAGCTGCCGTTTTACAAGCGAAAGAGTTGAACAGCGAAGAGACGTTGAACCGCACAGACACCGAGTCGCAACGAGGGAATGCAAGGCTCTCGCAACAGCGTAAAGGTCATTTGAATTCACGGTGCGCCTTGCGTGAATGGTTACATTCTCAGCGTCTCTACGGTTCCATTCCAAACCACGAACCGATTCAACATCCTGGGAGGGATCACTGTGAATCCGGAAAAACTATTGTTTGCCAAAACCCATGAATGGGTCGGCGTCGAGCCGGCGGCGGGTGGCAAAGTTGCCACCGTGGGAGTTTCTGCGTTTGCCGTCGAGGCGCTGACGGACTTGGTGTTCATGCAATTGCCCCAGGTCGGTCAGAAGCTAAAGGCCGGCGAAGCGTTGGGCGAAATCGAATCGGTCAAGGCGGTGAGCGATTTGTATAGCCCGGTTGATGGCGAGGTGATTGAAGTGAATTCGGCATTGCCCAATCATCTCGAAACGCTGAGCTCCGATCCATACGGCGCAGGTTGGCTCGTGAAGATCAAGCTGACCGACGAAACGGCGCTGAAAAACCTGGTGGATTACGCCGCGTATCAAAAGATGTGCGCGGAAGAATCGCACTAGCGGGAAAGCGCACTCGAGGGAGCTCGACGAATGGCGAAATTCGAACGACGAACGACACGCGGTGGCGAAGCCCAGTTCCACATCCGAAACGTTCAATCGTCGCAGTCCGCATTTCGTTGCTGGGCCGTTGTTGCTTGAGTATTCTTTCGTCATTCAAAATTCGCCATTCACGGATTCAACCGCATGCCCTACATCCTCAATACTCCCGCCGATCAAAAAGCGATGCTCGAAGCGATCGGCGTCGGCTTGATCGACGATCTCTTCGCGCAGATTCCTTCTGAACTGCGACTCAATCGGCCGCTGAATCTGCCCCCTGCGCTGACCGAGTTGGAATTGACCGCGCACATGGAGCGACTGGCCGCGCAAAACGCAGCCTGTGGCGAGAAAGTGTGTTTTCTCGGCGGCGGCAGCTACGACCATTTCGTGCCGGCGGTCGTCGATGATGTCGCCGGCCGCGGCGAGTTCTACACGTCGTACACCCCCTATCAGGCCGAGGTGAGCCAAGGCAACTTGCAGGTGTTCTTCGAATATCAAACGATGATCACTCAGCTTACGGGCATGGATGTCTCCAACGCCAGCTTGTACGACGGCGGCAGCGCGGCGACCGAAGCGGTATTGATGTGCATGAGCGCCAGCAACAAGCAAGGCCGTGTGGTGACGGCGGCCAGTGTGCATCCGGAATATCGCCAAATTCTGGAAACATATTTTGCCCATCTTGGCACGACGTTGGTCACCGTCGGCACGCCGCAAGGGTCCGTCGACCCCGAGGAACTTGCCCAATCGCTCACCGACGACACGGCCTGTGTGTTGATTCAACATCCGAATTTCTTCGGCTGTCTCGAAGACGTGGAGAAAATCGCCCAGGCCGCCCACGAGCGCGGCGTGTTGGTCGTGGTATCGGTCGATCCGATCAGCTTGGGCCTATTGAAGCGCCCCGGAGACTACGGCGCGGATATCGTCGTGGCCGAAGGGCAATCGCTCGGCACGCCGATGCTCTACGGCGGGCCTTATTTGGGCATCATCGCCTGCCGCGAGCAATTTGTGCGGCGGATGCCTGGTCGTATCGCTGGCCAAACGGTCGACCGTCGCGGCAAGCGCTGCTTCGTGCTGACGCTGCAAACCCGCGAGCAGCACATCCGCCGCGAGAAGGCCACGAGCAACATTTGCACGAATCAAGGTTTGTTCGCCTTGCGGGCGAGTGTCTATCTGGCGGCCATGGGACCGCAAGGAATGCGCGAAGTGGCAACCGCTTGCTTGCGGAAGTCGCGCTATGCGCTCGACAAGCTCACGAGCGGCGAACGCTTCAGCAAAAAATTCGAGCGGCCCACGTTCAAGGAATTCGTCGTCCGCGATTCGGCCGGTAATGTTTCAGAACTGGTCGCGGAAGCTCTCGACCGCGGCTACTTCGCCGGCGTTCCGCTGGGCAAGTGGTATCCAGAGCTGGACGACTGCCTGCTCGTCTGCGTAACCGAGAAGCGAACGAAGGACCAAATTCACGGCCTCGCCAAGGTGATGGCTGACGGTCGAAAACAAAAAGCGGACGGCAGAAAGCGCTCCGCCCAACCTGCGACTGCCCCGTAGTATTCCCGCCGCCCACCGCCGACTGCGTACCGCCTACTTCCTAGCCAAACATGCGAAACACCCGCTCCACGCAACTGCTGTTTGAATTGTCGCGTTCGGGCCGTCGATCGGCGCGAATCCCCAGCGATGAGGTCTCGACCGCGCCGGTCGAGTCGCTCCTGCCAACCAGTGCGCTTGCGACCGCTCCGCCGCCTCTGCCAGAGCTGGCCGAGCCTGACATTGTGCGCCACTATGCCAATCTTTCGACCTTGAATATGTCGGTCGATACGCATTTCTATCCGCTCGGTTCCTGCACGATGAAGTACAACCCCAAGCGGAACGAACGAATTGCGTCGCTGCCAGGCATCGCCAATTTGCACCCCTATCAACCCGAGGAAACGTTGCAGGGGTTGCTCGCGATGCTGCATGAATTGCAGGAAATGCTCGCCGAGATTGCGGGGCTAGACGCCGTTTCGCTCCAGCCGGCCGCCGGAGCGCACGGCGAATTGACCGCGCTGATGGTCGCCGCGGCCCATTTTCGCGCGCGGGGGGAAAAGCGGACCAAAGTGCTCGCGCCCGACAGCGCGCACGGCACGAACCCGGCAAGCGCCGCGATGGCCGGCTTCGACGCGGTCACCGTTCACAGCAACGAAGACGGCTCGGTCGATCTCGACGACTTGCGAAAAAAACTCGACCGCGAGACCGCCGTATTCATGATCACGAACCCCAGCACATTCGGCTTGTTTGAAAGGAACGTCAAGCAGATCGCCGAGATGGTTCACGAACGAGGCGCGCTGATTTATCTCGATGGCGCCAACATGAATGCGATCCTCGGCATCACTCGCCCCGGAGATTTTGGGGCCGACATGATGCATTTCAACCCGCACAAAACCTTCAGCGGCCCACACGGCGGCGGCGGGCCTGGCGCTGGGCCGATTGCGGTGCGGAAGTTCCTCGAACCCTATTTACCGTTGCCGGTCGTCGAGCGCAGCGGCGAAGAATATCGCCTCGTCTGGAATCGCCCGCAGTCAATCGGTCGCGTCCGCAGCTTTTTTGGCCAAGTCGGCGTGCTGGTGCGAGCCTACTGCTACATTCGAACGCACGGAGCGCAAGGCCTGAAGGAAGTTTCCGAAAATGCCGTGCTCAACGCGAACTACCTGCTCAGCCGCGTGAAACACATTTTGCCAGTGCCGCAGGGAAATCGCTGCTTGCACGAATTTGTCGCGACGGCCGGCAAGCTCAAAGCCGATCGCGGCGTGTCGGCGATGGACCTGGCCAAACGGCTCTTGGACTATGGCTATCACTCTCCCACGGTCTATTTCCCGCTCACGGTGCGGGAGTCGATGATGATCGAGCCGACGGAAACCGAGAGCAAAGAAACGCTCGATGCGTTCGCGGAAACGTTGTTCCGCATCACCGAAGAGTCGCCGGAACTGCTGCACGAAGCTCCGCACACGACCACGATCAGCCGGCCCGACGAAGTGCAAGCCGCGCGCAAACCGATCGTCCGCTGGACGCCGGCGTAATGGCAAGATGCAACTTGAACCATGAATGAGCTAGATCCGCCCTGCGATCGTTTCTGCATGTTGCAATTTGCATTTCGCGATTCTGCATCGCTCCCGTGACCGCCTGCCGACTCATCGTCGATTCGCCCGCCGAGGGCGCCTGGAACATGGCGCTCGATGAAGCGCTGTTGTTGTCTGCCGAACGCGAGGGAATTGCTTGGCTGCGATTCTACGCCTGGAGCGAGCCGACGCTTTCGCTGGGCTACTTTCAGCAGCATACACAGCGGCAATTGCATCCGCCCAGCGTCCATTGCAAACTCATCCGGCGCGCCAGCGGCGGCGGCGCAATTCTGCATGATCGAGAATTAACCTACAGCATCGCTCTGCCGCCCAGGCATCCACTCGCCAAGCGGGCCGAGTTGCTCTACGATGCTGCGCATCGATCGTTGATCGAGGTGCTGGGCGAATGGGGAATTCATGCCGCGCTGCAGGCGGGCGAGCGATCGCGCGATCCGGGCGTCGAACCCTTTCGACGGAAGCTGTCCAGCGAATCGGCATCTTCCATTTCGTCCGGCGACGAGCGACGGCTCCAGCAGCCGTTTCTCTGCTTCCAGCGGCGATCGCCCGGCGACGTGCTGCTCGGCGCGCACAAAATCGCCGGCAGCGCACAACGCCGATTTCGCGGCGCAGTGCTACAGCACGGCAGCTTGCTGCTGGCCAAATCCACCTTGGCGCCGGAACTGCCCGGACTCTTTGATTTGGCAAAAAATACCGCCCAAAAGAAGGACGATATTCGCAGTGGCTGGCAGCGAAAGCTGTCGATTCGGTTAGGCGTGGAACTGAACGAAATGCTCGTGCCGTCGGAATTGTCCGTGGCGGCCAGCAAGGTTTTCGCCGAGAAATTCGGCTCCAACGGCTGGACGATGCGCCGCTGATGGGCCATCGCGGCAATTCTCGATTGAGTCGCCAGCGGTCAACAGCCGATGTTTTTCGAGGGTGCTCCGCCGCGACGAAAAAAGCAGCGATTATTTCCGGCTGCATTTTGACTTCGGCGGCGGTTTTCGTTAGAATTCGATCAATCGTGCGGCTGGATCGGTTGACGCCGCCAGTTCCGCGCGAGGTTGCTTACGGCCTACCTTTTTTCGCAGGCGGCAAATATTTCATACCTTATGCCCGCCATCGAGGGATGCAGGGAGTAGCAGCACGGTTTGTATGGGAGACGCTTCGATGCGTCTTCGGGAAAGTTTTTCCCTGCCCCATTCGTCGCCCGGCACGGGGAGCGATCGGTTGGAGCGAGGCACGCCGAGGGAATCGGCGGCGCTGGATTTCGTAGGATATTTCGCGCTATTATTTTGGCTCGTTTAATCCTTACCCTACGAAGTGAAGGCGTGGCATGGAATTGACGCTGAAGCTGCTGAACGGCAGCAGCGCCGGAAAAGAAATTAAGATTCCGGTCGATAAATTCTTCATTGGACGCGCAGAGGATTGCCATCTGCGCCCGCATAGCGACTTGATCAGCCGCCATCATTGTGCGCTGCTGATCCAGCAGGGAGTTGTCGCCGTGCGCGATTTCGGCAGCCGCAACGGCACTTTTGTCAACGACCAGCGAGTCGTCGGCCAATCCGAGCTTGCTAACGGCGATCGGCTGAAAGTCGGCTCGCTCGAGTTTGAGGTCCAGCTCAGTTCGAGTGTCGGCGGCAGGAAGAAGCCAAAGGTCAAGGACGTCAAAGACGTGGCGGTGCGCACCGCCACCGGCAAGCCATCGTCCAGCCCCGACGACGACATCAGCGATTGGTTGTCGATCGACGACGAGGGTGCCCAGCGCGACACCAGGCGGATCGATGTCCGCGAAACCGACCAAGCGCCCCACCACGAAACACCTGCCGCGCTCCCCGCCTCGCTGCGCGAAACGACCATGGTCAAATCGCCCGCGGCCGACACCCAAGCGGGCAAGCCCAGCGAGACCAAGTCGGATGCCGCGGAACCCGCCAAACCCGCCGGTCCCGGCAAGTTTGTCCCCCCTTCAGCCAAGTCGACCAAAGACAGCCGCGAAGCGGCCGCCGATGCTCTCAAGCGGCTATTCAACGCGCGGCGTTAAGGGTTGAGGAGCCATTCGCTGTTGGGGCGAAACTTTTCTCCGCACCAGCCTCGACGCGAGACTTTCGCGATTGCTACCGGCGAAGCGTTTTGCCGCCTGTATCTTGGGCCATGAGTAGCCCGTTCCTGTTTTGTGCCGTGGCAGAAGCGGCAGCCAGACGAGTACGGCGAGCTGGCGCGGCAGCCGGGGAATCGTTCGAGTCGCCTGTCGCGTGAGATCGCTGCCGTACGAATCCGCAAAACCCTGAACCACAGCAAATCGCGGATCACCACTTTTTCCGTTCATTGGTCATCGTGCTTGTTGTGCTCAGAACTCACGGCCAGCCAGGGTCCGATTTCAGCGATTATTGCCCCCTGGAAAGCCGCCCTCGCCAAAAGGGTTGTTAATTGGCCGAGGGGGGGTATACTCGATGC
>JADZDJ010000132.1 GCA_020851115.1 Pirellulales bacterium | reverse complement strand
GATACCCGTCGGCTAGCCGCAACAGGAGTTTTTCGGTTCCGTCCTCCGCCCGATGATGTCGATCGATCGCCGTCGTCCAAATTTGAAAGTCAGCGGCCAATTGGCTGCGCAGCACCTTCGGTAGATTCGTCATGTCGTCGAACGATTCTGAGCGTGTCGAGAACAGCCACTGTCTCACTTGCCCAGCGCGATACTCCGGTACGCCGCGCTGGTCGAGCCAGTCGGCCAGCGAGCGAAAGGCGGTGGGTTCGAGCAGATGTTGCACGTTGTCAGGTTCTCCAAGCCGCGTCCGTGGGGAATTGAACGCCCACGATTTCCGATTCCATCGCTTTCCGACGGGCGTAGCCCAGCAATACCGTTCGGTCACATGTTACGTTAGGATAAATGACAATTCATCGGCAACACGAACGGCTTTTTTCATTCTACCGCAAACATGGCAACAAAATCGCCGCCCCGCAATAAATCCAAGCGCCCCGCAAAATCCGCGGCTAAATCGTCGCCCGTGGGAGAACCAAAGGCCCCGGCACAGACGGCCACTTTTGAACCAGATCTCGACGACGCCCTTCGCCACTTTCTGCAAATTACGGCGCTTCCCGGCTTAAGCGGCCACGAAGGGCTGGTAGCTTCATTCATCATGGATCAACTCCGCAAAGCCGGAGCACCTGAGTCGGCGATCATTCTCGATACCGCCCACAAGCGCACTCCCACGCCCGGCGAAGTCGGCAACCTCATCTTCAAGCTCCCAGGCACACGCAAAGCGCCGCGCCGCCTGCTGATGGCCCACATGGACACAGTGCCCATCTGCGTCGGTTGTAAGCCAGTTATCGATGGAGACTATGTCCGCTCGGCCGATCCGAACACGGGCCTCGGAGCGGATGATCGTGCCGGCGCAACCGTCATTCTCTCCGCAGCGCTTTCCATCTTGCGAAACGGCTTGCCGCATCCGCCGTTGACATTCTTTTGGCCAATTCAAGAAGAAATCGGCCTGCATGGCGCACGCCACGTCGATGTCAATTTGCTCGGCAACCCGACGCTTGCATTCAACTGGGATGGCGGTCCAGCCGAAAAAGTCACGACCGGTGCCACAGGCGGCTACCGAATGCAGATCGACCTCAAGGGGCTTGCTGCCCACGCGGGCAACGCCCCGGAAAACGGTGTTAGCGCCGTTGTCATTGCATCGCTTGCCATTGCCAAGCTATACCACGATGGTTGGCATGGACAGATCTCCAAGGGTCGCCGAACGGGAACCAGCAACATCGGAGTCATTCACGGCGGCGATGCGACCAACGTTGTCACCGACCACGTTCGAATCAAAGCCGAAGCTCGCAGCCACGATTCGAAATTCCGCCAGCGAATCGTTGCTTCCATTGAAAAGTCGTTTTACGATGCGATCAAACAAGTGCAAAGCGCGCTAGGCAAACGCGGCAGCGTGATATTTGACGGTCGCCTCGATTACGAGTCGTTCCGATTGAGTGATGACGAACCTTGTGTTGCCGCCGTCGAAGCCATCATCCGAAGTGTCGGCCTTGAGCCGCTACGCGCCATTTCCAACGGCGGGCTGGATGCCAATTGGATGTACGTTCATGGCATCCCCACCGTCACCTTGGGCTGCGGTCAAGTGAACGTCCATACGACCTCGGAACGGCTCGACATTGCTGCATTCAAATACGCCTGTAGAATTGCATTGCGGTTGGCCACTGGAGGATAGCTTTTCGCAGTGAATATGGAACGATGATCCATCCTAATTTCTGCTTTCTCTCCTTGTTCGATACTCATGCTCCATAACTGTTGATGGACCGATGGACCTCGACGACGAACTCTGCCTCTGCTTTCACGTTACCAAACGAAAGGTGCTGAACTTTTTGCGCGTCGAACGACCGTCTCGCGCTAGCCAGATGAGTGAGTGCTTCGGCGCAGGAACCGGCTGTGGCTGGTGCCGGCCTTATCTTGCCAAGCTCTTTGAGGCTTCTCAGCGCGATAAAACGACCCAGCCCGATTTGCCCAATAAGTCCCAATACGCGGCCGGCCGCACGCAATACGTAAAATCAGGCGGCGGCACACCGCCCCTCGGAGCCACGCCCATCGACGAGTGAATTTGCTTTAAAGCCCGAATCAAATCCCATTTTCCGATCTAGATTGCCAAAAGTCTGGCGGAACGGTGTCGATGCTCTCGATTTGAGTTGACTCATCAATTGCAAGCGGTAAAACCGGCACAACCCGCTCCATCTAGGTGGCTTGCTTTGACCGTGCTAAACCTGTGGCGTATACGACTATAGGAAAAATTTGGGCGGATGGTTTACCAAGCGATATGCTTGGTGAGTTTCTGCCGGCGTGGCATCGCGGCCAGCGTGGCCCGTGCGCGCACGAGGCGCACCTTTGATTTTGCACTTCCAGCCATGGACGAGCGGCACCCCGACACGGCCCACGAAGAGGCGCCAAGCGGCGAATTCGCCCGCCGGCTCGCGGCGCGCCGTCGTCAAGCGGTGCAGCTTCTGTCGGCCCAACGCGAGCGAGCCGAGCAATTTGCAGCCAAATTCCAGCAACGGCTTGTCGAGTTGGAAGCGCGTAGTGCCGAGGGTCAGAGCGAAAATAGCGACACCCATCGCGAATTGTCCGAACAACTCGAACTCTTTCAACAGCGCGGGGTTGAACTGCGCGAACGCGAAGAAGCACTCTCGATTCGAGAGGCGCAATTTGCGACGGATCGTGCCGAAATCGCTTCCCGCCAAGCCGAACTGCAATTGGCTCGCGAGCAGTTGGAACGACAACACCTCGAGTTCAACCAAAGCGTTCACAAAGATCGCGAATCGCTTGAACAACGCAGGCTCGAGATCGATGCGCTTTCGGCCAGCCTCAAGCAAGAACAACGCGCCTTGGAAACCAGCCGAGATGACCACCGCCAGGTCGTCGAGCAACTTTCCTTGCGTCGATCGCGGCTCGATGAGCAACAAGCACGCCTCGATAAGGAGTTCGAGGATTTGGAGCACCAGCGCGAAGAAACCCGCGCCCAACGCCGGCGCATCGCGCAACAACTAAAAACGGAACGCGCCGGCCTGCTGCATGATCGCGATTCAACGCGCGATGAAGCCGAACGGCAAAAGGCCGCGGCCCACCGTGAATTGGAACGGGCCAAGACACAACTTCAGGAAGAACGCGAGGCGGCGGAGCGGGAATTTAACCGCAGTCGCCAACAGTTGCGCCGCGAACGAGAACAGATCGAAGAAGAGACCGTGTCGCTGGCCGAGGCGCGCCAGCAATGGGAAGAAACTCGAAGGCAGTTGGAAAAGAATCGCGGCCAGCAGTCGGCGGAATTGGCGGCCATCCAGCAAGAAGTCGACCGTTTGACGAAACTACTTGCCCAAACCCAGCAGCACGCTCAAGAAACGGCCGATAGCTTCGCAGCGCTGCAAGCAGATCATGCCCAGTTGCAACGCAGCATTGCGCAGCGATCGGCAACCGATCAGTCCGACGCGGCCGAGTTGGAACAGCTCCGAGCGGACAACGCCGCGCTGACGAAAAAAGTCGGCGATCTGGAGCGTCGATTGGACGACGCCCAAGCTTCGACCGCGCACCCCACCACCGAGGATTCACTGCAGTTCGAAGATCTGCAGCGACGCTTTCAGATGGCCGTCGAAGATGTGCGGCAGTTGAAGCGCAAAAACGCCGAGTTGGAGGAAGCCTTAGAAGAAGGCCGTTCGGCGGGTACAGTCGCGGCGGCATCGATTGGCGGAAGTGATTGGGAATCGACCAAGAAACGCTTGTTGGCATCGCTGGAAGACGACAGCGGGAAGCCGGGAGCCCTGCGAGAGGATGACCGCTTGACCGTTGAAGGGACGATTCGCATCACCGACGACATCGTGCAACAACGCGATCGAGAAATTGCCGAGTTGCGCGCGCAATTGGCCGATCAAGGCGACAACGCCTCCGAAGAGTCTGTCGATCGGGATGCCGACGCGGCTAAAGCGACCAATCCCGCCCTTGAAGCAGTGTTCGATCAGGACGAGGCGATCCGTCAACAGCGCGAGCGTTTGGCCGCGTTGGAAACCGAGTGGCAAGAGAAGCTTCGCGTAGCCGAGATCGAATTGTCGGTGCATCGAGCGAAAATTGCACGAGAGCGCATCGAATTGGAAGAACAGACCCGAAAGCTCGAAGACGGCAAAGCGGCATTGCAAGCAGAGCAAGCCGCCGCAGCGGGACAACCGCCGGGAAAGGCACGAAAACCAGCGCGCAAGTGGTTGGAACGGCTGGGGCTGAAGGATGCGGACTAGAATCCCTGCGATCAATTCCCGCTCAATGCCTCTAGCGCGGCTTCTGCCGCGGCAATCGGCTTTGGTTCGCGGCGACGTAGTTCAACGAGCGCAGTTTCTGCTTTCGGCAGTGGGCAAGATCGCAGGTAACCGACAATGGCGAGGCGAATATCGGATCCCGCGAAGTCTTGGTGGTCGAACAGGGTCACAATCCGCTCCAGTTCCGACCATTCCTGCCATCGCGCCAGGTCGGTGATGGCGGCCGCCGCATCGGAAGGTCGGTTGAGCAAGTTTTCAATGGCAGCAACAACTTCCTTGCGATGCTCGGACGGGCCGAATTCGTAATCGAACCGTAAGGCCTTGTGTACCTGCCGTACGTCGCCGATGGACGCATCGGGATTTGTCAGGTATCGCTTGGCAATCAATTCGATTCCTTCTCGCCCCCTGGCGACCAGATAGCCGCCGATCAGACCGTCGAAACCGGCGCGCAAGTCATCACCCGGCCGCGAATCGGTATTGATCAATTGATCGAGCAGCGCCAAGTTGATCGCTCGCGCTTCACCCTGCGCAGTGATACCAAGCGCCAAGCCATAAAATCCTTTCCGCTGATTGGGCACACCAGGATCGACAATCCACTGCCGTAGCTTCTTGGCATTGAATGCAAAGGCTGCCTGCTCGACGGCCTCGAATGGCGCGTGCCCAAGTTCACCAAAGGCGTCTTCGGCGATCAGCGGGTCGGCGTGCTCCAACCGTGGTGCAAAATATTCGACTCGTTTGGTCGCGATGGTGCGCAAGTCGGGAGCGGCAGCAATGTAGGCAAACTCGATTTCATTGAGCGGCAAACAGTGCCAGCGGTTGTTCGCGCTCGTGGCAGAGTCCGGTTCGGCCAGCACCAGTGCCAACGTGCCGGCCTGGATTGGCTGGTCGAGCGTAATGACAACTTTGGTTTGGCCGCCAGCGAGGAATTTACCCGTGAACTCTCGGAACACCGAGAATTGATGTTCACCGGGTTTTTCCGACGTCGGAACGGCGAGGCATTCGCCGAGAAAGGCCTTGTTGGCCGATTCCCTCTGCTGCACGAGTGTCGGATTGACCGCGACGCAGAACGGGCAGGCTCCGACGTCGCGATTGCCGAGCAGCCATGCCAAACTGAAAAAGATGATGTACGCCGAACGCCAAATGTCGAATTTGATGAGAGAACTACTTCGATGCATCGTCATTCATCACTCGTCGTCTTCACTGCACTCGATCTGCCACCAGATGGTAGATCGCAATATGTCGATCTACATCGTCTGGATACTTCACTTCGTCCATGGAAAATATACCTTCGACGGCCACCGGCCGGGTGCTGAAGTTGGCGGTCTTGCCGGGAGACATTTCGACGACGATGCAATCGAACAGTGCCGCGCCGGGGCCGAAGCAGCACTCCATGTTGTCGCGCACCAAGACGAATTTGGTAATGCCCGTCTGTTGAAAACCTGGCAGGATATAGCCGCGAATGCGGATTCGCGCGCCGAACAGCTTTTCGATCGTCGGAGTTAGCATCGTGCGGACAAATTTGTCCTCTTTTTTCATGTCGAACTTGATCGTGTCAAAAGTGACGTCGCGGAGCCGCCCTGGTTCAGCAAGCGGTTCAGGATCAGCATTGACGACATTCGGCGTGGGCGTCGACTCCGCGGCTGTCGTCGCTTGCGCGCTGGCGAGTCGAAGCGGAGCGGAATTGCCGAAGGACGTCGATTCGACAGAACTGTTCGAGGTTGATCTTGACGCTGCCGGCGAAGCCCGATCGGTACACCCAGCCGCCGCGATCAAGAGTGCGCATGCCAGCAGCAAGTATACTTCGCCTTCCGCGTTCCACGTTCCACCTACTGCCATGCATCGCATCATCGCAACTCGGCTCCTTCCAGATGGTAAAAGACGGCGCCGGTGGCGTCGATCGCTTGGGTTGGCGGCTTCACGAAGAACGTGCCGGCAGCCTTGAACAGGCCGTTGTTGAACGTGAATCCCTTCGGGTCGTTGAGCCGCACCAAGATGCGATCCGTCAACTTCGGATTGCCGCCAAAGCAGCAATCTCCCTGATCGCGCACCAGCAAGAACTGCGTGATCCCTTCTTTGCGACTGCTCGGATAAACGTACCCCTTGACGAGTACTTTCTTGCCGTTCAGCGCGATCGCCTCTGGAGGAATTGAATTGGGCGGATCTCCTTTTTGCGGCTGTAGTTCGGCGTAGGAAACTCGCGAGTAGCCGGGCGGTAATTCGTTGACGTAAATGCGCCACAACCACGTTTGTCCCGCGACAAACGACGCGAGTCCCAAAACCAGGCCCGCAATCGCGAGCCATCGACCAGTCAATTCGTCCGACCGCTTGCTAGTTTGCTGCAGGCCGACGAGGCTGAGAGCCACCGCCGTCATGGGAATCAATCCCAGCCACCAATCCACCAGCGCCAACGGCGAAAGCACGCCGAGCGCAAGCCCGGCGACAGCGGAACTTGAAACCGCGCGATAGTCGTCGGCTGAACCGATGTCATCCACTTCCGGGGTAAGCGCCGCAGCGAGTTGATTCTCGACGCAGCTCGCGGCTTGCACTCGGCCGGGCGGTGGTGCTCGCTCGAAGTTTACGCTCATAATCCATCCCCGGCCTTTGGGTCGGCGGACTTGCCGGCGGTCGATTTGCCGTCGCCACTCGCATTCTTACCGCCCTCGGCAGGCTTACTGGCAGGGGCCTTCGCGCCGGACATCAATGCGCTGAATGGTGCAAACGCCGCAGCGCGTTTGGCCGCATCGGGGTCGATTTTTTCGAGTCGCGCCAATTGCCGCTTCGCTTCGGGCAACGGGCATACTTGCAGGTACCTGAGTACCGGGGTGCGCACCCAATTGTCTTCTGGATCGGCGTTGACAAACAAATCCGTCAGCCGGTCGATGGCGCTCCAATCTTCCCAGCGGGCAAGGTCGGGAATCACCAGATCGGCCAGTTTCGGATTCTCGAGCAAGTTGCGGAATGCCGCGGCCGAATCTTCGCGTGAAATCGTTCCACTCTCCTGAGCGATTCGCACGGCCGACAGCGCCGACTGCGTTTGCGAAAACTCATTGCTGTTCTTGAAGAACAATTCAGCCACCAGGGGCATGCCGTCGCGACCGCTAATCGCCAAATAGCTTCCAATGATTGCATCGAGGCCTTCCTTTTGCCGCCGATCGCTGGACGTGATAAAGCCTTCCAGGAACGGCAAATCCTGTTTTGAGCCTGCCGCGCCGATCATGGTAAAGTATAGCCGGCGCCGATGGCCTGTAATATCAGGATTTTTGACGCGGGCTCGCAGTTCGGCCAGCGGCAATCGCGGGGCGAGCGCCTTCAAATCGTCGTAGCTCGAAACGGCAAATTCGTCGTAAGCATCGCGGCGTAGAACTTCATCTTCATCTTCGAGAAATTTCATAAAGTAGGCCAGTCGGTCGGCCCCGCTGTCGGGCAGTTTCATCGCATCGACGATGTAATTGCGCGATCCTTTGGTAAGTTCGACGGGCATGTTCCAAACGACAGTTTTGGTTTTTTCCGTGTCGATCATGCCTTTGACGAGAAACGGACTACCGACTTTTGCTTCGCCCAAATAAAAAGTCTCGATCAACTTTGTCCCTTTCACGAGGTCCGCCCCTTTGAGGACTTCGACGACGCGAAACTTCGATTTCGGCAAAGTCTCTCCCAGCCCCGGAGCGAATCCATCGCGTTCGGCTGCCGGCGGAGATTCGACTAATTCAGCGATCAAGGCCACGTCGGACGCTTTGATGTCTTGTCCGAACGAGGTTTCGATCGCGCTGCATCCTGGGCAAGCTACGGCGCGCTCTGCGGCCACTAAAATCACGACCAAACTCGCGGCAACTAATCCAGCAGCAAATTTGCGATACAGCATAATATTGATCCTCGGCATGAAGGTTTCGGATTTGCGATTTTCAGGCTGAAATCTCCCATCGCAAATCAAGGCGTCGCCGTCAGCGATTTTGACACGTCGGTTCGATATGCCGCCAAGGCCGGCAGGAAGCCGACCAGTGAGGCAAGCACGATCAGGCCCGGAATTAACAATAACTCAGGATAGGCGTCGATCTTTATTCTAAAAGGATTGTCTCCCGTAGGAACCTCCCAGTTCACCACATTTACAGGGGGCGCTAAGTATCCAAAGCCAATTTCGACCCCCGTTCGTTCGGCGATCAGGGGGCTTAGTCCCGCGACCAGGACATGTCCCAACAGCCAACCGCATAATCCGCCCAATAGCGCCAATAAAATCGATTCCAGCAGCACAATCGCCATAATTTTGCCGCGGCGAGCGCCCAAAGCCCGCATGATGGCGATTTCATGCCTTCGTTCGGACATCGAATTGTAGATGCTTACCATGATGCCAATGGCCGAAACGACGACGATCAGCACCGTCAGGCCGAACAGTATGGCGGTCATCGGCCCAACCAGCGTATCGAACAGCCGTGAGATTTCGCCGATTGGCAGCGCAGCCTGAGCAAATACGTCGTATTTGTTGATCTTTTTCATCATGCCCGGCGCGTATAAATCGTCGGTGCGCAATAGAATCGCGGTAACTTCACGAAGGTCTTTCGGCAATGGCTGTTTGGACGGTTCAGCCTCAACTCTCTGGTCTGGCTGAAATTCGTCGCCCTGTTTTTCGGTCGCTTTCTTGGCCTCGTTTGCGGCGGCTTCTTTGGGCTTTTCGATGGAAGTCGCTTGCGTGGCGGCTTGGGGCCGGGCTTCGGTCAGCGCGTGCCCATCCATCAAATAGAAGCCTTCCATGTTCACATAAACGGCTTTGTCCGAAACCGTTCCAGTGGACTTCAAGATGCCGACGACTTTGAAAGGGTCGTGTTTGTGACCGCCAGGCTGGCCGTGCTCGGGGTGAATACCGTCGCCGAGCTTCACATTCATCCGATTGGCAACTTGCTGGCCAATGACGGCGGCATAGTACTCATCTTTCTTAAAGCCGCGGCCCGCGGCGAATTCAAATCGCTTGCCCGGAACGACCTCGAAATCTTCGAACATCCGTGGGCTTGTCGCGACGACGCGAAATTCGCCGAAGTAGTCTCCCATCAATACCGGAATAGCCTGTTCGACATACTTTGCATACTTCCCATCGACGCCGTCGTCTCGCTGGGATGCCGGCAAGAATTCCAGGTAATACCAATAGGGAACGTTCTCGACCGGCCGGCTGAGGTGATAAACCGTATTGAGCACTAATTGGAGCGAACCCCCTTTGGCCCCGACAATCATGTTGTAGCCCAATCCCGGTCCAGATTGAAACGACTGCTTGATGACTCCGCTCATGACCAGTACGGCGACGACAAGTGCTACGCCCAGCGCCATCGAAAAGCCGGTGAGCGATGAGGCCAGCGATCGCTGCTGAATGCTTCGCCAGGCGATTTTCCAGAGAGACATCGAGGGTTCTCGGGGGTCAGAGTTCAGGAGTCATTAAACAACTTCTGCGGCAGCGCTTACACGGTTGATTTGTTCGAGATTTTCGACGCGATCAAACTGCTCCGCTACCTCAGGCGTATGCGTCACCAGAATCAATGCGACGTTTTCTTCAAGGCAAGTCTGCTTGATCAGATCGACGACTTGCTGTTGATGCCGAGTATCGACGTTGGCGGTCGGCTCGTCGGCTAGCAGCAGTTTCGGTCGGTTGGCCAGCGACCGTGCCACGGCCACGCGCTGCTGTTCGCCAACCGAAAGCTGCGCAGGCCGATGGTGTAGCCGATGGCCTAGTCCCACGCGGTCGAGCAACTGCTTGGCTCGATCTGCCTTGGTGCGCCCCGTGGCAAAAGTCATCCCGAGCAACACATTTTCTAACGCCGAAAACGCCGGTAGTAGATTAAAAGTTTGAAAGACATAGCCGATTTTATCGGCTCGAAACCGGTCGCGCCCCGCCTCCGGTAGGCGAGTAATGTCACGGCCATCGATTCGGATCGTACCCGAATCGGGCCGTGCAATACCAGCAATGAGGTGCAGCAGCGTGGTCTTGCCCGATCCGCTACGCCCGACCAGAACCATTTGCTCCCCGGCGGCCACGTGAAAGCTCTGCACGTCTAAGATCGGCAACCGACCTCCGCCCGGCTCGGCAAACGATTTCTTGACCTTTTCTAGCAATAGCATGATGGCGAGATGGACTTCGAGGGGTGGAGGTGGTTTCGAGGATCGATCGAGAAATCGAAGTGCTAGAAGATTGTTTCACGGCGCACTTACACGTGCTTCCAAGTACGAACCAAAAGTAGTTCCGGTTCGCATGGCGATTCTTGCCGCACGCCCATTGCGACTCATTCAGAGAATGCCCTTCGAAACGCTATTTGGCACGCACTGAAGACCGAAAATGAGGGGCGGGAATCACGGGAGAGGATCCGGGGCGGGCAAGGATATCATCACCGGCGCGGCAGACTTCGTCGACGCCAATCGCCAGCATGGTTGTGTTATCGGCGGTCCGCCGATTCTTTAATTTACCGGGCAACTTGGCGTTCTGCAACGCAATGTGCTTTGGACCATAGGGGCCGCAGCGAGAAGCCGGCATTGGGCCGTAGAGGCCGATCGACGGCGTGCCGACGGCTACGGCAATGTGCAGCGGGCCTGTGTCGGAGCCGATGAATAGTCGCGCCCGCCGAGCCAAACAGGCGACCTCGGTTAGTGAAGTCTGCGGTGCGAGGTGCGCATAACCGCCAGCTCTTGCAACGATCTGATCGGCTACCAAACGTTCTTGCTGGCCGGACCACAAGACGACGGTCGGCACGCAGCGCGTTTTACCCAGATATGCCGCAACCGCCGCGTATCGCTCGGGCGGCCACAGCTTCGAGGGCCAGCCAGCGCCGGTATTTATCACCGCGTAGCCAGCACCGATCCCACGTTCGACGATAAATCGGACTACGGCCGCTTCCGACTCCTCGTAGACAGGCATGCGAAAATTCGCTGCCGGCCGGTGAATTCCCAGGGGTTGCAAGAGCTCCAAACTTCGCTCAACCACATGCTCCGCTGTCGGAGCGACTAGTTCGTTGTTGATCCACGTACTGAATTCGCGGCCTTCAAAGTCAGACTTCGTAAAGCCCAACCGTCGCCGTGCCCCCGATAAGCGGGCTGTGATCGAGCTTTTGGTCAACCCTTGCAAGTCGAGCGTAACGTCGAAACCGATCGATCGCAACCTGCGAACCGTATTCCACACCACGCGCGGCGATTTCAGCCAGCCGCGCGGCACTTCGATCAAATGGTTCAAGTCGGCATGGCCGCGCAGCATTGGGGCCGACGTACGTTCAACGATCCAGCCAATCGTGGCATGGGGAAAATGATCCCGCAACGCGCAGAGCACCGGGATACTAAGCACTGTGTCGCCGATGGCGCTGAGACGGACGATGAGAATGCGTGGAGAAGTCATAAGCAATGAGCGAGCAGCAATGAGCGAGCAGCAGTGCTCGGCCAATGCTCATGGTTCAAAATTCGTACTGGAGTTTTGCAAACTTGGAAATCAAGACCCGTTTTGAAAGTGCTAGCGTGCGAACGGATTGGATGGCAAACAACCTCCTGTTTCGGCGCACACGCACATGCCCTGGGTGAGGTCGGGAGCCTAGCGGAGCGCAACGATGGATGATGAATGACGAGCGACTGAAGCGGTGTGATTCGTTCTCCCTTGGGTTTATCCCGGGGAAATCCACGCTTGGCATCCTTGCGTGAATTCAGAAAAATTTTTGTGGTGGAAAGAAAGGAGTGGGAGAAGTGTCGTTTTTCCCGAGCGCCGTGCAGGTTTGCGGGAGACAAATTTCCGGTTCATTTCCGGGGGGTGTGCAATAATTCGGGAGGCGACTGCGAAACGGATCGGGAATTTACGAGGGTTTTTGACGTTTGAGGCGTGGTGAAGGTCGATGGAAAATAAGGGGGTAATTCGTGAATGAGGGTTCAGAGTTCAGACGAAAATGTTCTATTACCTTTTGCTTTATTCGGCGACTCTCTCGAATACTTCTTCAGTGATACACTGCAAAAATACAGTATACAGGCGTTCTAGATCGTGTCAAGGGGCTTGAGGGAGAGATTTTGGCGGCGGTCGGCGGGAAAACCTGCGGCGGAGGCCGAGTATCGGGGGCGCGAGGCCTGAGCACCCGAAGCATCGGAAAGTCCTTTCGGACCAAATCCTAAGCCCAGCTTTCTCGATGTTGGCATTCTCCGCGCATTGGGCTTGAAATGAAAAATTGCACAACTCCCGTTCGAACTCAGAAAAAGCATTTCGTGCATTTGCTGCACAGTGGAATTTGGTCTTGCTGGCTGCTGCGGTGCCATTGGCGCAGTTGCCGATAGCGCTGGTTGTTCCAAATCTCGGTGATTCGCTGGTGGTTCACATCGCCGAGAATTTCTTTGCCGCTATGATCGAGACAGCAGAGTGCGACCTGCCCGCTGACGAGCACGGTGAACGTTCGCCACAGCCGATCGCACGGCTTGCGGATGCGTTTGCCAGTAAGCTGCCCCAATGCTCCTCCCCAGTTATGGATATTCGTGAAGTCGATGCGATCGACGACGCCGGCGAGCATCTTTTCCGTCCGCCCGCGATTCGAAGTCTGGCAGGTTGCGGCGACGAGCGTGGGCGTGCCCAGTCCGGCATCGTCGCGCAGCTTGCGGAATGCCTGCACATTTTCCAGTACTTTGCCGTGATCGAGGCCAACGCGCAGCACATTGAATTCCTTGGCATCGGCTCCATCGATGCTCACTTTGATTTCATCGACGCCGCTTTCCAACAGTCGCCGCGCAAGGTCGCCGCGGAGCAAATCGCCGTTGGTGAATATTTTGACGCGCCCAATGCCGGATTGCTTGCAGAGCTGGATTCGCTCCGGCAGTTGTTTGTCGAGCAGCGGCTCTCCAAATCCGTGAAGGTGCATCAATTGGCAACCACCGATCGCGCATTCACGAACAACCTTTTCGAACAGCTCCTGCTTCATGAAGCCCTTGGCGCGGCCGATGGTCGAGCGTGGGCAGAAGCTGCAATCCGCCTGACAATGATTGGTCGTTTCCACACGCACCGTGCGCGGGAAATTACCGCGATAGAAGCTCATGGCGTCGGCCATCACGCGCGAGGCAACCGAACCGGCCGTGGTCAACGCTAGCATGGGAAATCCTTTTCCACAAAGCGGCCAAAAGCAGAAGCGGCGAGCCGAGCAGTCTCCGAAACCGACCTGCGTTGTGGCGGTTCAGGCGTCGCTCCGCCCGCGGAAACGATGCGAAAGTCTGGAGATTCTAGGAACCCTGCCAGCGTGGGTCCAGCCCAAGTCGCAGTGCTATCAGTCTTGCCCCGAATGACAACTTGTGAAAAGAATGGATGGAGGCGCGCTTTCGACTCGCCCGTTCGATACCCCTACCCAATGACCCTGATGAAGTTTTTATCGGTGATTCCGTTTGTCGCGGCCCTGTTTTGCTTCAGCAATCGATCCTTGGCTGACGAAAGCTTGCAGGTTCGTAAGGGCGTGGTTCGCTTCGAGCCAAGCCCCAATGAAATTCAGGCGGTGCCGGAGCGGTTTCGCATGCCTGCTGCGACGTTTGAGTTTACCGAAACGCCGCAGCCGGGATGGACCGGCAACGTCAAGATGTCTTTGGTCACTTTCCCTTCACCCGTACATACGCCGCATGAGAACAACAACACGGTGCATTGCGAATTCTATCGGCCTGCCGAGCCGGGCAAATATCCAGCCTGCGTCGTGCTGCACATACTCGGCGGAGATTTTCCGCTAGCGCGTCTCTTTGCGCATCAGTTGGCAAGCAAGGGAGTGGCGGCGATGTTCTTGAAGATGCCCTATTATGGCGAGCGTCGTCAGCCCGGAGCCGGCGCACGCATGATCTCATCGAACCCCGAAGAAACCGTTCGCGGGATGACGCAAGCGGTGAAGGATATCCGCTATGCTGCCGCCTGGCTGGCGGCCCAGAAGGAAGTGGACTCCGCACAACTCGGCGTTTTCGGAATTAGTCTCGGTGGCATCACCGCGTCGCTCGCAACCGCGGCTGAGCCGCGGTTCAACAAGTGTTGTCCTGTGTTGGCGGGGGGCGATATGGCACAAGTGCTGCGCAGCTCGAACGAGCGGCACTTGGCCGCAGCGCGCAAGCAGTGGGCCGCCCAAGGTCGATCGCTGGACGAACTCGACGAGCTGATCAAGGCCGTCGATCCTTGCACGTATGAAAAAAGCTTGGCGGGCCGCACCGTGCTCATGCTCAACGCCCGCAACGATGAGGTCATCCCGCGAGCCTGTACGGAAAGCTTGTGGGAAGCCTTCGGCCGCCCCCCGATTCATTGGTACAATGCGGGGCACTATTCGGCGCTGCTGTATATTGCCGATGCGCTGGAAAAGGTAACGAATTTCTTCGCCAACGCCGACGGTACGAAGCGGCAGGCCGGCTGATGTTGACGCCGCCAAATTCGCAACGACCGATCGAAGTAAATTTGTGCGAATTCGGAAATGATTCCGCTTCATAGGCGGCAGCGTGTCGCTTTCGCTCCCCCGTTGGGGATCAACGCGGTGTGGACGCTGCCATCTCGCATCATTTTCATGGCGGAGTGTGCAGTCCGCATTCCACTGCTGCACGAGCCTGAAGTTACGGGCCAAAACGAAATCCAGCAGCCTCGTTCATTGCCAGTTTGCAAACTTCACCGTCTTGGCAAGTTCGTCGTTTCCGCGGCGGATTTGGAGTGTGGCCGACTCTCCGGCTTCCTTTTTTCCGATGAGAGACGTAAGGTCGGAAAATGCCTGCAACGGTTGACCATCGACCGACAAGATCTTATCTCCCGGCAACAAGCCGACCTGGTCGGCAGGCGAATTGGGGACGACTTTCGTGACCTCACAACCATTCACTGTTGGATCAAACGTGCCGCCGACACCCAAGAAGGCCGATCCGCGACGATCGATGGTCGTGTTTGGAGGTGGAAACTTTTCAAGCAGCATCGCGTGCGCCGAATCGGAGATTCCGGTGCCGAATAGGCTAATGTAGCCGGGGGGCTTTAACGCGGCTAATGCGTCGGCCGACTTGTCATCGACCGGCACGCCGTAGATTCTGACTTGATAGAGATTTGGCAGTTGTTTGAGAAGTGCGAAATCTGCCGGGCTGCCGCGCCATTTTGATGCGGAAATCGTGACGGCCAGAAAGCTACCGCCGGTAATCGGAATCTCGATGCTGGACAGTTCGGTGCCGGAGACGATGACTTCGGCACAGAGTTGTCGCAATCGCGCGATCGTCCGTTCCTGCCGGGCAAGATGGTGTACTTCCAAGGCATCGATGGCAAGATCCTTCGTCGAACTGGCTCCGCGAGCCGCTAACTGCTCCAAGGCTGCCAGCGCTTGAGATTCCAGGATTTCGTCGTCCGAAACCACCATTGCTTGCAGGATGCGAACCGCTCGGAAAGCTGCTTCCAGATCCTCGCCACCCGCTACCCGTCCAACCTCGCCAACCGCTTCGGATCCAGCCTTCGAGAGTTGCCGAGTTGCGTCTTCGCGAGTGCGATAGTCGGTGGAACTGAGATCGGCCAAGAACTGCTCGATATTCTTGGCAACTATCGCGGCAGCGCTTGCACCAGTCGAAGCGCTTTTGTCTTCGTTGGCCAGTGCTTGTGTAGCGGAAAAAATTCCAACCGCTGCGATCAGCCGCAGGCAAAACGATCGTGCAACCAATCGGCGAGAGAATGGGATCATCATCGTGGCAATTATAGCATTCTCCCGTCAATGGTTCTCTAGCCGCCATAGAGCCTGGTGGGGCCATTGTATAGTCTAAACGCGGCAAACAAGGAAATAAGGGATGGAGATCATGGGAGATTGGGGGTTGCCCAAAACGGTTGGCCAAGAATTTCCGCTCCCGCGTTCCCCCTTTTCTCCAAATTCATTTGAAACAATCTTGCGGACTTTGCGATCGACGTGCTCCTATGAGTGCCAATTGTAGCGGCAAATCGTCTCCTGTATAATCGCTGGTTTGGCGTTTGGAAAACTGTTCGGGCAGGCAAAACGGAACGAGTTATCTTTCGAAGAAGGAGCATTGTCGTGGCGATTCGAGTTGGCATTAACGGATTTGGGCGAATTGGACGTCTGGTGTTTCGCAATCTGGCAGCGCGTGCGAGCGAATTCGACGTCGTTGCGATCAACGACTTGACCGACACCAAGACACTCGCCACGCTGCTGAAATACGACAGCACCCACCGCCGCTTCAACGGCACCGTCGAGTACGACGCCGCGTCGATCACCGTCAATGGCAAGCGGATCGAGATTCTGAAGGAGCGCGATCCGGCCAGGCTGCCGTGGGGAAAACTCGACGCGAATATCGTCGTGGAAAGCACGGGATTTTTCACCCATCGCGCCGATGCCGCCCAAGGGAAGTCTGGCTACGACTCGCACATTGAGGCCGGCGCCAAGAAAGTCGTGCTGAGCGCTCCCGCGAAGGACAAACCCGATCTGACTTGCGTTTTGGGCGTCAATCACGATCAGCTCACGCCTAAAATGAAGTTCGTCTCAAACGCCAGTTGCACGACCAACTGCCTGGCGCCGATGGTAAAAGTACTCCACGACAACTTTGGCATCGAAAAGGGGCTGATGACCACTTGCCACAGCTACACGAACGACCAGCGGCTACTCGACCTGCCGCACGACAATTTGTATCGAGCCCGCGCGGCCGCCGTGAACATCGTACCGACTTCGACCGGCGCGGCCAAAGCCGTCGGCGAAGTAATTCCAGCAATGAAAGGCAAGCTCACCGGCATCGCCCTGCGCGTGCCGACCGCCGATGGCAGCGTGACCGATTTAACGGCCGTGACGAAGAAAAACGTAACCAAGGACGAGATCAATGCCGCGATGAAACAGGCCGCCAACACGCCACTGGAAAAAGGCGGGCTACAAGGCATTCTCGAATATACCGAAGATCCGATCGTATCGACCGACATTATCGGCAATCCGCATAGCTCGATCTTTGCCGCCGATTTGACGGATGTGATCGATGGCAATCTCATCAAGGTGATTAGTTGGTACGATAATGAGTGGGGCTATAGCTGCCGCACGGTCGATCTGATTACGCGGTTGGGCAAGATGCTGTAGCGGCCAGATCCAGCCGCCGAATTGGATCGTTGGCGATGCCATCTGCGGCGTGGCGGCTGAAAACCGCCGCTATTTGGAAAGCTTCAAGCCGATTTCGGCCAAGCGTTTGCCCAATGCCTTGCAAATCGCGGCTTCGTTGTCGTCGATGGCGCGCTGGTTGTCGGCGCCGGCGACATGGCCGGGACCGTAGGGTGAGCCGCCGCCGGTCGTGGTAAACAATTCGCGGTTGGAATACGGCACTCCGCACAGCACAAAGCCGAGGTGCAGCAGTGGAGCCATGAGGGTCAGGGCGGTCGTTTCCTGACCGCCGTGTAAACTGCCCGTCGAGACAAACACGCCGGCGGGCTTGCCTTCAAACGTACCCTTCAGCCACAGCGAACTGAGCTGGTCGATTTGGTTTTTCAGTTGGGCGGAAACATTGCCAAAGCGCGTCGGCGTGCCGAAGGCGATTGCGCCGGCGGATTCCCAATCTTGCTGCGCCACCAGCGGCACGTCTTTTTGCGCCTCTCGCCCCGCTCTCATGTCGGGCCGCGAGTCGATCACGCTTTGCGGAATCAATTCCGGTACGGTGCGAATCACCGGCTCAGCGCCTGGTACTTGTCGCACGCCTTCGGCAACAAGCTGCGCCATCTTGAAGACATTGCCGTAAGTGCTGTAGTAGACGATGAGAACTTTCATGGCGAAGGGTTCAGGAGTTAGTTTTTAACAAGTCGCGGATTTCGGTGAGCAATTCCTGGTCCTTGGTCATCGGCGGCGGCGAGGCGACGGCTTCTTCTTGCCGCGAATGCAGCACCCAGCCGAGAAACTTCTTGATGAAAATGAATAGCGCGAAGGCCACGATCAGGAAATTCAGAATTTCGCCGATGAACTTGCCGATCAGGATTTCCTTGCCGCTCGATAGCGGGATGACCCATTTTTCGTAGCGTTGATCGCCAGGGATCAGCGCCGAGATCAGCGGCATGATGATATTGTCGGTCAGCGATTTCACGATCGCCCCGAACGCCGCCCCGATAATCACACCGACGGCCAGGTCGATGACGTTGCCTTTGAACGCAAACGCTTTGAATTCATCGAGCAGAGTGCCCACGCGCTTTGCCGGTTCAAACGACTCGAGCTTGCGACCAATCGACATCGCTGATGTCCTCCGTGATATGAAAAAATTTGCTTATTGAGGCCGATTAAATTTCACGCATACTGGCGCCGGCACTTCGATCACTTCGCCGTTGGGCGTCAGCTTACCAGTTTGCGGATCAATGCGGAACACATGAATGGTGCCGCTGTCCTGATTTGCCGCCAGTAGCCATTGGCCCGTCGGGTCGATATTGAAATGTCGCGGCGTCTTACCGCCGGTGGCAAAGTGGCCTGTAGGCGTCAGATTGCCGGTTGCTGGGTCGATTGAAAAGGTCGCGATGCTGTCGTGGCCGCGGTTGGAACCGTAGAGGAATTTTCCGCTGCGATGCACCAGCACTTCGGCCGTCGAAAGATGCGATCCGCTCACTCCAGCCGGCACCGTGCGAATGGTTTGAATCGGTTTCATTTCGCCGTTTTCGGAGTTCCAGGAGTAGGCGGTCACCGTCATCCCCATTTCGTTGATCACATAGACGTACTTGCCGGAGGGGTGGAACGAAAAGTGTCGCGGCCCGCTGCCGGGATTCGCGATGCCCGCCGGCGGATCGTTCGGCGTGAGTGTGCCGTCTTTGGGATTGAACTTATAAACATAGATTCGATCGGTTCCCAAATCGGCAGCCAACGCAAAGCGGCCCGATGGGTCGAGCTTGATGGAATGGGCGTGCGGCTCTTTCTGACGCGATTCGTCGACGCTGCTCCCTTGGTGTTTCACATGTGCGCTGGCGGGCTTCAGTCGGCCGTCGTCGTCGACCGGCAGCACCGCGATTTCACCGGAGGTATAACTGGCCACCAACACGAACTTGCCGGCCCCGTCGAGCGATACAAAACATGCCTCGTCCCCTTGCGCAGCTTGCCGATTAAGCAGCGTCAATTTGCCGCTCGACGAATCGATCGCCAACGCATCGACGGCACTGCCTTTCAGCGGACCGTCTTTGACTTGCTGGAGCGATTCGTCCACACAATAGAGAAATTTCCCATTTGGGTGCAATTCCAAGAACGACGGGTCGGCCACTTCCGCCGCCAAACTTGGCTGCCCCGCCTTGCCGCTGGCTGGGTCGAAATCGAACACATAAATGCCCTTGCTCTGTTGACCTGTATAGGTTCCGACATAAACGCGATTAGTGTTCATGGGAGCTTTCGCTGGCTGGGCGGCAGTTAAGCTACTGGAACAGGCGGCGAAAACCGACGCCAGCAGCAAAAACATCGCACGGGTGGAATGGAAAAGGGACATGACTACTCGCTCGTGGAAGGAGCAGTTTCGGGTCAAGCAAAGACGTCCTCCCCACTGCTATTCAAGCCGGCATTTTGAATGCTGACAAGCCGTCCGGTCAATATCCGGCAAGATCGGCAGAGTTTCCAGCGGCTCACTCGTTTCAGGCCGCGAAAACTGGGTACTCAAGCCCGAACGCCAGGCTCGAACCGTCGAACCTCAAGGATTGCAACGTCGTGCAGCTACTTCTGCAATATAAGGGTGCAGGATTCTCGGCGTCGGCAGCCAGCGTCGACTCAACCGGGAGAATTTGGCCCACGTCAGGCGGCAGCCGCGCTGACTGCGTCACGTTCGCCAAGGGGGCAGCGCTCAAGGATCCAGCGCGATTGTTCAACTCCAGCCTGGAAGGCAACACCCGGCGGGCCATCGACTATCACGAGGGGGATAAGATCGATGAAAAATCCTTGAAATCGCTGATTCTCGCCGCCGTCG
>JADZDJ010000131.1 GCA_020851115.1 Pirellulales bacterium | reverse complement strand
GCAGGCGGTGGCGTAGCCCTGCTGCTTGCAGATTTCGGCCAGAGTCGCCTCTTCGGAATTGATTCCGAGTTTGGAGCGTGGACCTAGGGCGCTGAGGATGCCGACGCGGAGATGGTAGCAACCGGTGAGCAGGGCGGCACGGCTGGCCGAGCAGACCGAGTCGCTGACATAGAAGTTGGTGAAGGTGCGGCCCTCGCGGGCGAGGCGGTCAATGGCGGGAGTTTTGTATCCCGCGTTTTCTTCGAGGAAGGGACCGACATCGGCCCGGCCCAGGTCGTCGACGTAGATGAGGACGATGTTAAGCGGGGAAAGTTCAGTTTGAGCTGGTGGATTTTGGCCCGCCGACAAGGCAGAAGCAAGAAGGCAACTAGCGAGCAGCGCACAAGGAATTCTCATTGGGATGCCTCTCGACGAACGGACATTTGAGACCATTCATTATGAGGAGTTGCACGGCCGAGACCACCGGGAGAATCTGGCCGCGTGGACGTCGCCGGAGGAGGCGACGATCTGGCTGGCGGTGTTTTACGGGGAACGCTAAGCCGCCCGCCACGGCGGATCTTCGACAAGCGGTTAGAAGGCCCTCAAACGGGGAAAAGAGTCGGTTTGTCGGCCTGTCTGAAAACCGCTAGAATATGGTGCTCCCTCGGTCAGTTGTGCGAGGGACACTAGGGATTCGGGCCGGTCGAAGCGGCGCGTATCCCGACGTTTTTCGCCCTTCGATTCAGCCAGTTGCACCAACGACCGAGGAGTTGCATCCGTGCAGATCAGCATTGCAGTACGTCACGGCCACCTGAGCGAGGCTAGCCAGGAGAAATTGAAGGCGAAGGCTGAGAAGTTTGGGCGGCTTTTTGAGCGGCTGATGGCGATCGAGTTGGTGGTGGACTTGAAGGACGAGCAATCGCCGGAAGTCGGCATCAACGTGTCGGCCGAGCACAAGCACGACTTTGTGGCGCACGCGAGCGCGGAAAGTCTGCTCAGTGCCTTTGATTCCGCGGCAGGTAAGATCGAACAGCAACTACGAAAGTACAAGGAGCGGGTCGTCGAACGGCATCGCGGGCCCGGCGGTAAGCACGTCGAGGTGGAAACGGCCGTTGGGGACGAGGCGGAAGACTGAGCGAACGAATTCATCATCTCCGCGGCCGAGCCGATCGTTGTGCGGCCGTCGGCTAGCGAGATGTATCATCATATTGATTGGACACACGGACAACGACGTAAGTAAGGGATAAGTGCAGATCATGAAGTTTGTTGATTTTGTGAGCCGCGAGGCGATTCGCACGAATATCGAAGTCGACAACAAGGAGCAGGTCATCCGCTCGATGGCGACGGCATTGTTGGAGGCCGGCAAGATTGCCCCCGACCAACACGAAAGCATTGTGGAGGCCATTCTCAAGCGCGAAGAATTGGGCAGCACGGGGATCGGCCGTGGCGTGGCCGTGCCTCATACCAAGCACCCCAGTGTGAAGGAGCTGGTGGGCACGGTGGCGGTCAGCGAGGTGGGTGTTGATTTCGACAGCCTCGACGGCGAGAAAGTCCATTTACTGTTCATGTTGGTATCGCCCCCGGATCGGCCTGGCGACCACTTGCGGGCACTCGAGAACATTTCGCGGCAGTTGCGCGACGAGACGTTCTGTCGGTTCCTCAAGCAGGCCAAGCAACCGGACGATGTGTGGCAGCTTTTGGAAGAAGCAGACAACAATCAGTTTGTGTGAGAGAGTTAATAGCCGCTGGCGGCAGCCTGCGGTGAACTGCGAAAGAACCGCGGGCTCCCGCCTGCGGCTAGAACGTGAAGAAGACATAACTCGATGGATTCGCCTTGCCTGCATAAATCGGTGGTCATCAATCATGAGCAGGGGCTGCATGCGCGGCCGGCTCAGATGATTGCCCGGCTGGCACTGAGTTACCAGTCGACCATCGAACTTGTTTGCAACGGCCAGCGTGTCGACGCGAAAAGCATTTTGCACATGTTGACGCTGGGTGCCGTGCAAGGAACCGAATTGGTATTTGAGGCCCAGGGGGCCGATGCCGAAGCAGCATTGGACGCGATCGTTCACCTCGTGGAGAACGACTTCGCGGCCGACGAAAAAATTGGCCAGGAAAGCGCGGGTTAAGAACCGCGGTAATGCCGCGGTGTGCCCGACCCAGGGAATGCCATCCCTGGGCTTTGAGTGACGCGAATCCTGGCCGGGAAAACAAGGTGCCCAGCTTAGCTGGTCGCGAGCGTACAACACGGATCACAAGAATGCCGGTAACGACGATGCTCGATCTGAACGCAGACAGATGCGGTCGAACAGTGTTGCCGGCGCGCATCGGAGCAATGGTGACACCTACTCAATAGAGTGAAGTCAGTACATTGTGCGGGGCGAATGGGCAGCGTTCACCCCACGATCTTGCGAACTGCCGTTGTGCTCTCGCGCTAGCGTGACTGGCGTGTGGAGTGACGGCGCATGGAACGCCTGCAGGGTATAGCGGTATCGCCAGGAATCGCCATCGGCGAGGCACTGGTGCTCGACAACGAGGGGTTTCGTATTCCTCGTC
>JADZDJ010000130.1 GCA_020851115.1 Pirellulales bacterium | reverse complement strand
GTGCCGAAACTCCGCAACCGTTTCGCTACCGTTTCGCTACCGTTTCGCCGCCGCCTGGCACGGTAGGTGTGGCAACTTCCTACGCCCTCCACAAGCCAGCATCCGGTCAACGCGGTTTCGCGTGGACCGCAGAAGACGAAAAGAAGCATCCGCGCAACGAAAGTGGCGAATGGACCGAATCGGGCAGTGGCGAGTCTGGCGGCTCCGCCGATTTTTTCTCTGGACCTCCCGTTGTTTCGTTGGGCGGTAATGAATTTCCAAAATCGGATGAGCCACTAACTCGGCGTGTCGGAAAGTTTTTTTCCGATCAATACAACGGCCGAGTCATTCACCCGACGCTCGGTGAAGTCGTCATGAATGAACGAAGCGTAAAGGATTCAATCGCTCACGGCTTGGGACGAGAAAAGGCGATTGCCTTTGCGGCGGTCCCGGAGGTGATCCGGAAAGGAAAAATCGTTGCCGAAGAAGCAGATGCAAAAGCGAAGGGGTTAACGGGAGTTGTGGTTGCCGCTCCGATTTCAATTGCCGACAAGCCGTATCTCGCCGCGGCCTTGATTCGTCGCGATAAGAATACGCAACGATTTTACTTGCATGAGGTAGTACTAAAAGAAAAGCTCCAGCAAGACACGTTCAAGACCGGTGCCAGTGCCGACGAATCGGGTGAGCCTTCCGGCGTGTCTACTGGAGCTATTAGAAGTATTCTTCGGAATCTATTGCCAGTCAATAGAGAGAAAGGCGGGGAATCGGCCACATATTGGAAAAATCTACGTCCGGTTATTTATCGTGCCGACGACCGCGCCGCGATGCCGATGGGTGGCACAGCTTCGGGGATGCCGCAGCACCGCGTCGGCGAAACGAAAACCGTCGGCGACACGACCTATCGGCTCAACGAAAACCATCGCTGGGAATTGGCCGATGCCGACGCAGCGAATCCGTCGTCTGAAAGTGGCGGGTCGCGGACGAACGTATCGCCTGTTGCCCCGCCGCTGGCAGCTCGAAAGCAGTTTACCCGCTTGCAATAGGATTGGGGGGGTAGTATCGGCCCAGCGTTGTTTGGCCAGGGCCACGGCGGCAGGATTTTTTTTGCGCACTAGGATAGATCAGTATAGCGAACGGTCGTAAGATGTCAAGGCCCCTAGAAATGCTATATACGCGATTCTAGTGGCTTGGCGGCGAAAAGAACATGACAAGCCTCATAGACGTGCGGAAGAATGCCCACACTGGATTGGATCGGCAAGGCGGCGGTGGTACACCATCATCGAAAGGTGGGGTATCACCTGCTGCGCTGCGACCGGGAGCTATCGGCTGGCGATGCCGACGCGGGCAATCTGTTGGTGCAAGGGGATAACCTGCTGGCGCTCAAAGCCTTGCTCCCCTACTACGCCGGCAAGGTGAAGTGCATCTACATTGACCCGCCCTACAACACGGGGAACGAAAACTGGGTCTATAACGACAACGTGAACAGCCCGGAAATCCGCCAGTGGATCAAAGCCACGGTCGGCAAGGAAGGGGAAGACCTTTCGCGGCATGATAAGTGGCTGTGCATGATGTACCCGCGCCTGGCGCTCTTGCGCGACTTTCTAACCGAAGACGGGGCCATCTTCGTCAGTATCGACGACACAGAAGCACACCGTCTCCGAATGCTGATGGATGAAATTTTCGGTGCGGGCAAATGGATTTGCACGTTGATTTGGAAGCGGCGGCAAACTCCTGATAGTCGCAATCTTAACGGAGTATCGGTTGACCACGAGTACGTTTTGTGTTATGGGCGAACGAGCGCTGTACGCTTTCGCGGGCAAGAGAAAGACCTAACGAAGTACACCAACCCAGACAATGACCCCAACGGCCCGTGGATGAGCGACAACCTAACGGGACTTGCGAATGCGACCGAACGGCCCAATCTTCACTACGAGATCGTGAATCCAAGCGACGGGCGACATTATCCGCCGCACCCATCGCGGGGCTGGATTTACGGACGCGACCGAATGGCCGACCTGATTGCGCAGGGTCGCATCCTATGGCCAAAATCAGCAACGGGAAGGCCCCGACTGAAGCGCTATGCTACCGATATGCGGAGCGAGTTCACCGGGTTTTCGACAATGCTTGCTGCTGATGCAAATGTTGTCGGAACAAAGGAACTGGCGGAAGTGCTAGGGCCAAAGGTTTTCCCGTTTCCTAAACCGCGCGATTTGATGCGCACGGTTATTCAGCAAACAACATCGGGAAACGACATCGTTATGGACTCGTTCACGGGCAGCGGAACAACGGCTCATGCCGTGTTAGCGCAGAACAAGGCCGACGGCGGCAACCGACGTTTCATTACCGTGGAAATGGATGAAACGATATGCCGGGACGTGACGGCCCAGCGCATCCGTAAGGCAATCGAGGGCTACGGGGAAGGGGACAAAGCGACGCCCGGCCTGGGGGGCGGGTTTCGGTTTTGCAAACTGGGGGCGGGACTATTCGACGATGCGGGCAACATCGCCGGCGAAGTGAAGTTCACCGACCTGGCGGCGCACGTTTTCTTCACCGAAACCGGCGTGCCGATCCCCAAGCGGGCGAAGGCGGATTGTCCGCTGCTGGGCGTCCACAACGGCAAGGCGGTTTATCTGCTGTTCAATGGCGTGCTGGGGGACAAGCGGCCGGCGGGGGGCAACGTGCTGACGCACTGCGTCGCTCAAGACTTGCCCGCGCATCCAAACGGGAGCGGGCCGCGCGTGGTGTACGGCGAAGCCTGCCGACTGGGGCCAAAATCGCTTGAACAGTATGGAATGACCTTCCGGCAAGTTCCCTTTGAATTGAAGGTGGATTAGAACATGGACGGAGCCGACTTTGAATGGGATGCGGTCAAGGAGGCGCAAAACGTCGCGAAACATGGCGTGACCTTCGACGCGGCCCAACGGGCGTTTCTCGACCCACGCCGCGTGATTGCCGAAGACATCGCCCATAGCGATGAGGAAAACGATATTATTGTTTTGGAGAAGTGGACGGCGGCGTACTGACGGTGCGATTCACCATTCGAGCCGGTAAGTACCGCATCATCGGGGCGGGATACTGGCGAAAAGGAAAGAAGCTCTATGAAGAAACCCATCAAGTACACGAATGAGCCGATCGAGGCGAAAGTTGTCGAAGACTTTCTCCCTCCGCCCGACAAGCTGCGCCTGCGGCAATCGTCGCTGAAGGTGACCTACGACATGCGGACGGACATCCTGCGAATCCGGCTGAAGGAGGGCGCGGTCTCGGAAAGCGACGAGGTTGCCGCCGGAGTGATTCTCGATTTTGACGCCGAGGGGGCAATTCTCGAAATTGAATTGCTCGATGCTTCCGCGCGATCGAGCAACCCCAAGGCTTTGGAATTCGGGGTTTCGTGATGCTGGAGTTGAAGGAATATCAACGGGAATCGCTGGAGACAATCGGCCGATTCTGCGACGCCGTGCGCGCGGCGGTCGGCCATCGGGCGGTGCGGCCCGTGCATGACGCCTATTACCTGGAAACGCAGCGCGACTTCATCGAAGTGCCACAACTGCCCGGCATCCCCTATGTCTGCCTGCGCGTGCCCACTGGGGGCGGGAAGACCTTGATTGCCGCGCACGCCGTCGGGGCGATTACAAAACACCTGGGGCATCAGGACCATCCGCTTTGCCTGTGGGTGACGCCATCGACCACGATCCGCGACCAAACCTTGCGCGGCCTGCGGGACCGCCAGCACCCCTACCATGCGGCGCTACGTGACGGGCTGGGGGGCGTGTCCTTGAAAGTGCTGACGGTAGAAGAATCGCTCTCCGCCAATCGGGCGATGGTTTCGAACAGCGCGGTAATCGTGGTGACGACGATTCAAAGCTACCGCATCGACGAAGAATCGAACCGCAAGGTTTATCAGGACAACGGCTACCTGATGGACCACTTTACGAACCTGCCGGCCTGGGTGCGGGAGCAACTGGCCGAGCCGAACGGCAATGGGGCGAACGGCGGGCGAGTGTCGCTATCGCTGGCCAACGTAATGAAGCTGCGCGGCCCCATCGTCATCATGGACGAAGCCCACAACGCCCGCACGCGGGTTTCGTTCGATTCGCTGGCGCGCTTCGGCCCGCTGGCCGTGCTGGAACTGACGGCGACGCCCCAGCAAGAGCATAACCCCGACAAGGAACAATACGGCAGCAACGTCTTGCACGCCGTTAGCGCGCTGCAACTGAAGCGCGAAGGCATGATAAAGCTGCCCGTCGATTTGGAATCGCGGAAAAACTGGCTGGACGTGCTGGCCCTGACCGTTCAGCGGCGAACGATGTTGGCCGAAATGGCGGCGACGTGGGGCCGGGAGCATGATCGGTTCATTCGGCCGATCGCGCTGGTGCAAGCCCAGCCCAAGAGCAAGACGCGGGAAACGCATACGGCCGAGCGAGTGAAAGAGGCCCTGATTGAAAAACTGAACGTGCCGGCCGAGCGAATCCGCATTTGCACGGGAACCAGTGACGAGCTGGGCGACGAAGACTTGCGCCGGCCGCAATGCGTGGTGGAGTACATCATTACCGTGGACAAGCTGCGGGAAGGGTGGGATTGCCCATTTGCCTACGTGCTGGGCAGCGTGGGGAACGTGGCGACGGAAACGGCCGTGGAACAATTGCTGGGGCGCGTGCTGCGAATGCCCGACGCCGTGCCCACGGGAATACCCGAACTGGACCGGGCATACGCGATTGTGCAAAGCGAAGACGTGGCCCGAACGGCGCAGAACCTTGCCGATAGCATGGTGGAGCGGTGCGGGTTTGACCGAGTTTCGATGGAGGACGTGCTGCGCGTGCATCGCCGGCCGGAAGGGCAATCGCTGTTGCCCCTTTCGACCATTCCCGTTTCTGCCGCGCCGAACGTGGCCCAACTGCCGGCGGCCTTGCAAGCCAAGGTGCGGTATGAACCGGAATCGGGAACAATTAAGGTCCACCAGCCGCTAACGCGGGACGATGCCCAAGCACTGCGGGATGCGCTTGCCGCGCCGGCGGATCGAAAGGCCGTGGAAACCTATTGGCAGGAAGAACGGGAAGTCGGCACGGCCCCGAAGCTGCTGGACCAATACGCCAAGCCGATCCGGCTTCCCCAATTGGCCGTTCGCGACGGGCAGCGCTGGCTACGGTTTGAACCGATTGAACTGGACGAGTTCAATTGGGAATTGAACGCCTGCGACCCCAAGTTCACCGCTGCCGAGTTTTCGGCCGAGTTGCACGTTGGGGACCACGTTGTTTTAGACGTGACCGGGCAAGGCGCAGTTCGGGTAGGCGGCGTGGAGCAAGTGATAACTCGCCAAGCATCGTTCCTGCTCGAAGACGACCGTTGGGAGAAAGTCGAAATCGTGCGGTGGCTGGACCAAGCGCTACATCGGGGCGGACAGAACGCCGGCCTGGCGGCGGCGGAATCGCAAGCCTGGCTAAACCGGGTGGTCGATGATCTCATTGTAGTGCGCGGAATTGCGATTTCGATTCTCGTTCGCAAGCGGCATGAATTGGCCAATTTGGTATTTCATCGCATTACCGACCACGGCCGCAAGCAGATTCGCAAAGCGGCCGAACTGCTGTTTGCTGGCGAAACGGAACGGCGGCTGGAAACCACGCTCGATATGCCGTTTGAAGTGGCCGAGCATGACTACTGCCCCTATCGCCGCTACCGCGGAACGTATGCGTTTCAGAATCACGCCTTCGATTTGATTGGCGATATGGGCAAGGAAGACGAACCGGACTGCGCCTACAAGATTGACAATCACCCCAACGTGAAACGCTGGATTCGGAATCTGGACCACGAAAGCGCCGGCGGTTTCAGCCTGCCTCTTTCACCGGGACGGTTCTTTCCCGATTTTCTGGCTGAATTGACCGATGGGCGAATTGCCATTGTCGAGTACAAAGGCCCACACTTGGCGAGCGACCCAAAGGAATTGCATAAGGAAGACGTGGGCAAGCTGTGGGCGGCACGGTCGGGCGGTAAATGCGTCTTCGTGCGGGTGGTGGACCGGGATTGGGCAAAGCTGGAGGCGTCGCTGAATGCGAGTGCGGCAAATTGAAAGGCTGGTGGGCGGACGATGGCTGAATTTCCCACAACGCGTGTTGACCGCTCGCGTTCGCAATCGGTGGAGCCTCTGGGAAGCAAGCCGAAGTTTTGGTTTCGTGACGGCAATCGGAGATTACTTTTCAAAGCCGAAGATCGGGGCACGGGGGAAGACTGGGCTGAAGTTCTTGCCTGTCACTTGTGCGATTTGCTTGGGCTGCCCCACGTCGAATACGAATTGGCAGCCGAATACGAAGGCGAGCAATACATTCGGCCGGGCGTGGTTTGCAAAAACATGGCCTATAAACCTGTGGTGCTGGTGTTGGGCAACCAGTTACTCTTGGCCGTCGATGCCCAATACCCGCGAGCGCAGCGGTTCAAGGTCCGCCAGCATAGCGTTGAAGCAGTGAGCGAAGTTGTTGCTCAACTAGCCCCACCAGCGGCGGAATGGATGCAGAATGTCCCCGCAAGCGTGCAATCGGCCTTGGACGTTTTTGCCGGATACGTCATGCTTGACGCCTGGATTGCCAACCAGGATCGACACCATGAGAATTGGGCGGCCCTTTGGGATGGCAATATAATGCGGCTTGCCCCAACATTCGACCACGGTGCGGCACTGGCCCGCAACTTGCTTGACAAAGAGCGTGCCGAACGGCTCGCCACACGGGATCGAAACCAAACGGTGGAGGCTTTCGTCCAACGTGGGCGAAGCGCTTTTTACGCCTCGCCGGCCGATACTCGACCGTTAGAATTGCGAGAGGCGTTTCGGGCATTTACACAGAAGGTTCCGGCGGCTGCGGAAGCTTGGCTCACTCGCTTGCGGGCCGTGACCCAAGAACAAATCTGGGCTATCCTGGAAAGAGTGCCGGCCGAACGAATGTCGGAAACGTGCAAGCGATTCACGGCCGAACTATTGAGAATGAACCAGCAGCGACTTCAAGAATAAGGCAATTGCGATGAACGCACTGTTTGTAGCTTGGCGACCACCGACGCCCGACCAAACGGGGTGGCGGCCGGTTGGCCGATTGGAACATGACGGCGACCTGTATCGCTTTTGGTACACGCAAGGCGCGCGGAAACCGGGTTTTCGTCCATTCGCTCAAATGGAACAACTGAACCAAGTCTACGAATCGGCCGAGTTGTTTCCACTGTTCGCCAATCGGCTGCTATCGGAGTCGCGGCCGGAATACGAAGCCTTCATGCGGTGGGGAGAATTCGATACCGACAATCCACCCGATCCGATTATGGTCTTGGGAGTAAGCGAGGGTATCCGCCAGACTGATGCGGTTGAAGTATTCCCCTGTCCCGCGCCAGCCGCCGACGGCTGTTACTTGAACAAATTTTTTCTGCACGGCATTCGCTGGTTGTCAGATGCTGCCATCGAGCGGATCGGAAGACTGAACGAAGGCGAACATCTTAAGTTAATGTTAGACCTGCAAAACAAACATGATCCCCAAGCTGTCGCAGTACGAACCGAAAGCGAACGGATGCAGATTGGATACTTTCCACGCTACTTGGCGCACGACGTTTGGCAGCTTGTTCAGAAGTGCGGCGTGGACTTCATTAAGCTACACGTTGCCCGCGTGAATCGGGATGCGCCTCTGCAAAATCGCGTGCTATGTCGAATGCACGCTTGCTGGCCGGATGATTTCGAGCCGTGTTCGGGCGAAGACTTCGCACCAATTCCGGCTGGTGTTCCCGCAAACTGCTAGCGCGCCAAACCCAATTGATTTTGGCAAAAACTCTTTGGGGTCTGGGGGTGGCATGGGCGGATTTGGAAGCGGCAATTGGTATCGCTGGCAAGAGCGGAAATCGACCGTGGAAGAATCGCTCTCGCTGGCGATGCGGGATTTTCGCGGCCGGATTTTCCAAGGGGCGGCCGGCACGCTTACCTGGACCTGGACCAATGGCGGCAACAAATCTTCGGTCGGTTGGTTTGTCACCGGGGGCGACGTGCCCACAATCACGTTTCATTACCGCTGGCGGGACAGCGAAGATGTTCGAATCCCCGTGTGGCTGCAAACCACGCCGACGCAATTTGGCGGCGAGCGGTGGTGGTTCACCTGCCCGTTAATCGTCAATGGCGTGGCGTGCAACCGGCGAGTGGGCAAGCTGTTTCTGCCCCCTGGGGCGCGATACTTCGGCTGCCGGAAGTGCCACGGCCTGACCTATCGAAGCTGCCAAGAGGCCCATCAAACCGAACGGCTGTTTGGGAGGATGGAACGTATCGACAAGTTAGAAAGCCGGTTGGCTGCGATAATCGACCGGCAGCGGTAGAATAACGGCATTCGGGACGGCGCGGCCGGGTGGCCACCTGGCGCGCCAAGCGGCCTGGGCCGGCGCGGGGAGTTATTTGCCTTTCGACCCGCGCGGCCGGGGCCGACCCGACAACGAAAGGCATTCTCATGGCAAATTCATCGCCGTTTTCACTCTTGGACCGGTTTCCCGCCGGCGCGGCCGGGCACATCGCGTTCTTGGAATGGGTTCGTTACGAAGTTCACTACGCGGCCGACGCGAAACGCGGGCAACTGGAACGGGGATACCCCGATGCCACGATTGAAAGCATGGTGCGCGGCATCAAGTGGGCCGAAGCTAGCCAACGGCTTTCCACGCTCTCCGACTTGCCAACGGAAGCTGTCGAGCAAGTCGGCCGCGTGCTGCGGCGTGAATTGACACCCGGCACGGTCGAGTACATCGACGAATTGCTTGCACCGGCCGTGAGGGGGCTACGGGATGTCTGGGAAAACCGCGAATACACACACACCGACCGCGCGGCCGACGGCAACGGGAACTTACCGGCGGCAGCCCCGGCGGCAAGTGAAGCTGAGCCAGCGAATTCTATGGCGGAGCCGCAAGAGCAGCCGGATGTTCCGTTGCCTGACTGGCAATGGAACCAAGTCAAGTCGATGCCTGCGGCCATCAAGGCCGCAATTGAAGCTGGCAACACGGCAAGTAAGAACGTCTTGTTGGAGCTTGCCGCGATGGCAGGCGATCAAGCCGCGACGGCGGCCGAAGCAACAAGCAATTTATCAACACCCACAAAACCAAAACGGAGTACCGAACGGGGCGAAGGCCGGATGAAGCTGATTGCGGCTCTGACGAAGCACCACAAGTACGCCGACGGCGGTTGTTTGAACCTGGAACCCATTGGCAATAATGAATTGGCCCGGCAGGCGGGCGTTTCTGAATCGACGGCATCGGAGTTCTTCAACAAGCAATTCAAGGGGCATACGAAGTATCGGGCTATCTGCGCCGACACGGCGCGCCTTGTGGCGGCGATGAAGCTGCTCAATCAAGAATTCGCGCCCCATCATTTATTCGGGGCCAAACCGCCCGGCGAAGACGAACGCGAAGACGACGAATAGGCGGCGCGTTCGATCATTCGGCATCGGTTGCCGAATACCCGAAGAAATTTATTGCTTGCGCGAATCGCGGCTTTTTCCGGCGTTTTCGTGCGAATATCACACTGTTCGGCATCTTCCCGCCGAACGCTGCGCCAACGGTTATGCGGGCCGCACTTCGCGGCCGGCAAATCGTTGGAGCAATTAGCGATGAAAACGCAATCTGCCGAATCTCTGGCCCTACGCCCTCGCGAAGCGGCAAAGGCGCTGGGCATTAGCGCCCGGACCCTCTGGGGGCTGACGGCCCCACGCGGGCCGATTCCTTGCCTGCGAATCGGACAGGGCAAGCGGCAATCCGTTTTGTACCCCACGGCCGACCTGCGGGCCTGGCTGAGCCGTCAAGCCGAAGCGGCAAAAGGGGGCAACGATGACGCCCGTTGAACGGTTATTGGCGAAACTGCCCGACGCCAAGCCAGCCGGCAAGGGCTGGGCGGCGCGCTGCCCGGCGCACGAAGACCGGCGAGCCAGCCTGTCGATTGCCGAAGGCGATGACGGCCGGGCGCTAGTGTGCTGCCATGCCGGCTGCACGGTCGAGAATGTCTGCGAGAAGGTCGGCCTGCGCGTGGCGGACCTGATGCCCCCCTGCGAACCGAAACGGCGCAGCAGACCCAACATCGTCACTGCTCCTCCACGCGTGCCGGGCGAAGAACGGGACGATTGGATTCGCGGCTGGCTGTCGTTTCAGAACTGGAAAGAAAATGAACGCTAATACCGCTCCCCGAATGGATTCACCCACATGCCTACGCTTCCCGCCAACGAGATTCTCGCCCGCTTCGACAACGTTAAGCCGACCAGCGAACAGCAGTGGTCGGCGACCTGCCCATGCCACGACGACCGGAAAGCCTCGCTATGCATCGGCGAATCGGGGCATGGGCCGACGAGCTACATCCTGCTCTGCTGCCAAGCGGGTTGCGATACGCACGCGATCCTGGCCAGCCGGCAACTGAAAATGTCGGACCTGATGCCGCATCGCGAGCGGGCGAAGCGGCCCGGCAGACCCCGGATCATCGCCACCTATGATTATCGCGACGAGTCGGGCGAAGTGGTTTCTCAGGTTGTGCGGTTCGAGCCAAAGGACTTCCGCCAACGAAAGCCGGACGACAAGGGCGGATGGTCGTGGGGCGTCAAAGGGGTGCGGATCGTCCCCTACCGATTGCCGGAGCTACTGGCTGACCCATCGTCGCCTGTAATGATCGTCGAGGGGGAGAAGGATTGCGACGGCCTGGCCAAACTCGGCATCGTCGCGACCTGCAACGCCGGCGGCGCGGGGAAGTGGAAGGCCGACCATGCGGAGTTTCTGCGCGGCCGTCAGGTCGTCATCCTGCCCGACAACGATGAGGCCGGCCGCAACCACGGCCAGCAGGTGGCGCAATCGCTCCATAGCATCGCGGCAGCGGTGCGTGTCGTCGAGCTACCCGGCTTGCCGGCAAAGGGGGATGTGAGCGATTGGCTAGCGGCCGGCGGCACGCGGGAGGAACTAATTCGGCTGGTCAAGGCTGCGCCCGATTGGCCGGAGGCGCAGCCGTGGCCGGAGATTACGCCTTTTGCGGCGGCGGTCCTGCCCAGCTTCCCGACTCACGCCCTGCCCGGCGTGCTGCGTGAGTGGGTGGAGGCCGAGTCGCACGCCACGCAGACGCCTGCGGACTTGGCGGCACTATTGGCGTTGGCGGTTTGCTCCTCTTGCATCGCCCGTCGCGTGGTGGTCGAACCGCGGCCGGGTTGGCACGAGCCTGTCAACCTGTATACATCTGTGCTGCTTGAGCCTGGCAACCGCAAGTCGGCCGTCTTCGCCGACGCGATGAAACCCTTGCGCGAGCTAGAGGACGAGATGGTTGAGGCCGCGCGGCCCACCGTCGCCCGTGAGCAGTCCGACCGTCGGCAGGGTGAGGCCCAGTTGAGGCGGCTGGAGAAGTTGGCGGCCGAGAAAGGGGATAGTGAGGCCCGGCACGAGGCGTGCAACCTGGCGGCGGACCTGGCCGAGCAGGCCGAGCCGGTTCTGCCTCGGCTGATCGTCGATGACGCCACGGCGGAAAAGCTGGGCATGATGCTGGCCGAGCAGGGCGGGCGCATCGCCAGTATGTCGCCCGAAGGGGGCGTATTCGACCTGATGGCCGGCTTATATTCCAAGAGTGGTATTCCCCAATTCGGCGTTTACCTGATGGGGCATTCAGGGGATGACCTAGTAACGGATCGGGTCGGGCGTAAGAGCGTCCGGGTGAAGCATCCGGCGTTAACGTGCGCCTATGCGATGCAGCCGGCCGTGATCGAGGGGCTAGCCGAAAATGCAGCCTTTCGTGGTCGTGGACTGCTGGCGCGATTCCTGTACGCTGCCCCGGAAAGCTGGATCGGACGGCGGGAGATTGCCCCCGCGCCGGTTTCCGATGCCACGCGGGAGGCGTATCGCCGAACCGTGCGGGCACTGGCCGAAGTCGAAGGCGAAACCGTGTTGCAACTGAAGGGGCACGCGGCGGGCTTGCTGCGCGAGTGGGAGATCAAGATCGAGACCATGCTCGATGACGGCGGCGATATGGAAATCATGCGCGATTGGGGGGCGAAGCTGGCCGGCGCAACGCTACGGCTGGCGGCCGTGCTGCATTGCGTGGAGCATGGCCCGGCTGGGCGCATCGAAGGTGCGACTGTCGCGGCAGCCGTGGAGATTGCCGCCTATCTAGTTCCACATGCCACTGCCGTGCTGAACATGATGTTGGCGAGCGAAAAAACGGCCGACGATGACGCCCGCTACGTGCTGCGGTGGATCGAACGCCACGGCAGGCAGGAATTTACCAAGAGCGAAGCGCAGCACCACGGCAAGCGGCGTTTTCCCAAGGCGGAGGCAATAGACGCGGCCTTGGGAAAACTGGTGCATCGAGGGTACATTCGGCCTGTGCCGACTGAGCCAACCGGCCCCGGCCGTCCCCCATCGACGGCCTACGAGGTGAACCCGGCGGCATTTACCACGGAGGGCGAAACCGAAACCGCAAACCCCGAAAAGCGCTCCCGATATTCCCGCAATTCGATTAACGAGCCGAAAGACGGGAATAACGGGAATATAAGGAGCGCTTTGGAGCATACGCAAACCGGCGACGAGCCTGAAAATGGCAATTGTGGGAATAACGGGAGCGCTTTTGAGCGGCCCGAAACCCCAAAACACGTGCAGGTGACGATATGAGCCGTGCGGCTATCGACCCATTGTTGGCGGAGTGCGAAGCCCAAGGTATCCGGCTGGCCCTGGACGGTGACGGCGGGCTAAATATTGACTCCCCTCAAGGCGCTTTGACGCCCGACCTGTTGGACCGGCTGAAAACTCACAAGGCCGAACTACTGGCCCTGCTGCGGCCTGCGCCCCCCGATGCGGAACTGCAAACCCCAAAAAGCGCTCCTAATATTCCCACAATTCGGTTGGCGAGTGGGAAAACGGCAATTGCGGGAATATCGGGAGCGCTTTTGGGCAACTTGAAAAGCAAACCTGCTGCCGACCCGCCTGAGAAGCCTAAGCCAAAATGCCGTCGCTGCGGTTCGGCCGAGTACGTCGATGTACCAATTCACGACGGGGCATCGACCCGCCGGGATTGCGCCGGTTGCGGGAAGTACGTGCGTTTCATCGTTTGGTACAACAAGATATTGACCGACCAAAACATCCGGAATTAGCTCTACAACGCCAAACGAGAGCTAGCGAGCGATTGGCGCGTTCCGGTTGAGGACGCATCAAAACTCGAACCGGCCCCCCGGAACGCAATATACGCGATTCTAGGGGCTGCCAATTTTGTGCAATTCATGGTACTTTACATTATGAATGGCAGTCAATGGAATCGCAGTATGACCAAGAAACCATCCAAATTTGTAAGCGACCAATTGCGACAGGCTATCGACGATTGCGGTTTAACGCGCTATCGCATCGCTCAAGAAACGGGAATCAGCGAAACCGCGTTAGCGCTCTTCTACAACGGTCAACGCGGGCTGTCGATGAAAGCGTTGAATATCCTGGGCGAATTCCTGCAACTGACAATCACGTTGGGCCGCAAGCCCGACCGGAAAGGAAAGTGAACTATGGCCAGCATCGCACGCGACAAGAACGGCAGCCGGCGGATTCTGTTCGTCGCTCCCGACGGTAAGCGGCCAACGATCCGGCTGGGCAAGGTTTCCCAGCGCGACGCGGAATCCATCGCTCGCCACGTGGAAGCCCTGTTGGTTGCCAAGACGGCGAATCAACCCATTCCACAACCGACGGCGGTTTGGCTGTCGGGCCTGCCCCAAACGTTGGCCGCGAAGCTGGCCCGCGCGGGTCTGATCGAGTTACCGGAAACGAAGGTGACAACCCTGGGTTTGTTTCTCGAAACCTATCTCGATGGTCGGGCAGACTTGAAACCCGCAACGAAAATTGTTCGCAGGCAAGTCGTTCGTAATCTGAAGGAATTCTTTGGTGAATTACGCGACGTGCGAACGGTAACGCCGGGAAACGCCGATGATTTTAAGCAATGGCTGGTTGGCTTGAAGCTGGCTTCGGCCACGATTTCCAAGCGGTTGCAAGTGGCCCGTTCGTTTTTCCATGTCATGCATCGCCGAAAGCTAATAGCTGAAAACCCCTTCGATGATGTAAGGGCTGCGGCAACGGGAATCAAGGATAGGCTGCGGTTTATTTCGCGGGAAGAAATCGACCGCGTGTTGGACGCCTGCCCTAGTATCGACTGGCGGGTAATTGTGAGTCTGGCCCGCTACGGCGGGTTGCGAACGCCGAGTGAAACCTTATCGCTTCGCTGGCAAGACATTGATTGGGCGGCTGGGCGAATTGTGGTGCAATCGCCCAAAACTTCGCATCATCCGGGCAAGGGAACGCGAACAATTCCATTATTCGCCGAATTGCGGCCGATCCTGACCGAGGCTTTTGAACTGGCCCCCGAAGGAGCGGAATACGTGGTTGATCCACGGTTTCGCAAGGCGGCAATGGGGCCTGGGGGATGGCTGAATACCAACCTGCGAACGACTTTCATAAAGATCATTTGTAGGGCTGGATTGCCCGTCTGGCCCCGTGTGTTTCATAACCTTAGGGCGAGCTTTGAGACGGAATTGGTCGAATCCTACCCCGTGCAGACCGTGACAAGCTGGTTGGGAAATTCGCCGAGCGTGGCCTTGCGGCATTATTTGATGACGACCAAAGAGCACTTCGACGCGGCCGTGAAGGGTAACGACTCGGCGGCTAAAATCGACCCAAACAAGGCGGCGCAAAAAGCGGCGCAGCAAGTACGTGAAACGAGTAGCAATAAGCAGCAAGCGTTTACTACCAACATCGAAAACCCCCTTGTTTTTCCGCACAATACGTCAATTTGCGATACCCTGCTAACAGGGGAGGTAGCGGCGACTGGATTCGAACCAGTGACACACGGCTTATGAAGCCGTTGCTCTAACCAACTGAGCTACGCCGCCAAAGTCTTTACGAGAAAATGGTTTATGGAAATGGAACATGAGCGAATTTACTCCGAATGCAGTGGGCAATGCAAAGTTTAATGCAACCAGTGCTTGCAGGAAGATTTTGCAGCTCGGACACCAAAGCCATTTTACCGTTCCCAGACCTAATCCTACTATATCCCGATTGGTAGGCGTCAGTGCCCTCTAGGGACTGACAATGCCAAAGTCCTAGAGGAGTATCACAGACTGATGCTCGCTCGGCAAGAGCCGACGCCAAGCATTGCAGCGATTGAACCATTCGACCGACTCCAAGTCTTGTCCTGCCTCAGTCGAAACTGGAAATTGTCCTCCAAGGAAAATTCCAGTTCATGCTGAACCAAGACATGTTTTGGTCGTTCGGCACCCGCTGGCGACTCAAACAGTTTGGACTTTTTGAACCATGATGTAACCATCTTGCGCTCCTTCGCAATGAGTGGTTGTTTTCCCAACCAACACAAACGAAGTTGCGCAATAGTTTCGCAATATCAATTCCTCCCCAATCTCCCAGTGGGGGGATCCCTTGGCGCTCTCGGCGGCGGTCGGGCAGGTGTGGGGCAAGTTCGCGGTGATCCAGCGCTGCCAGGTCCACACGCGGCGGAACGTCGAGGCGAATCTGCCCCAGCGGCATCACGAGGAACTGCGGACGCGACTGAATGCCGCCTACCATGAAACCAGCCTGACGCATGCCCGCACGCTGCTGGCGGCGACGGTCAAGTGGTTGCGACGGATCAGCCCGGCTGCGGCGGCTAGCTTGGAGGAGGGCCTTGAAGAAACGCTCACGGTCGTTCGCCTGGGCGTGCCGGAACTATTGCGCAAAACGCTCTCCACGACCAATCCCATTGAAAGCGCCTTCAGCGTGGCCGAAAGCGTCACCAGACGCGTCAAACGCTGGCGCGACAGCGACATGCGAGAGCGGTGGTGCGTCGCGGGACTCCTCGATGCCGAGAGCCGCTTCAACCGCATCCAAG
>JADZDJ010000129.1 GCA_020851115.1 Pirellulales bacterium | reverse complement strand
GATGACAATACCGTGTATGGCAAACCCGGAAATGTACATCGCACATACCAAATTGCCGTCCTTTCGCAATTGAAGTTGCGTGGATTGGGTAACTGCCTATTTCCTCTAAAGTTAGCGCTGGCCCTGCAACAGTTGTACTTCGGCACGCGCAGTGCCTTCGGCAACCGCTTCGTTGAAACGATTTTGTTCATCGTCGAAGCCTGTCACCGGCAATCGCGCGGCAGCTTCGACGACCTCACGGCCGTCCTGCGCGCCCACGCCATCACTGCTCACCAGGGCGTGAACGGTGACGGCGGTTCTTGGACAGGCTCCTTTCAGCTCAGACTTCGTCAATCTTGAGTCTGGTGAATTCAGCGGTGTGCATCCGCAGCAAGAATCGCTTCGATGGCCTCGCGAATCGTTGGGTAATGAAAATGAAATCCGGTGTCTTGCGCCACTCTTGGAACGACTCGCTGTGAAGCAAATATGACTTGCGCAAGCTCACCAATCATCCATCGCAAGCCCAAATAGGGCATCGGCAGGATCGCAGGGCGATGCAATGCTGCGCCAAGGGCTTTACTGAATTCCTTGTTCGTCGCGGGATTCGGCGCTACTCCGTTCATCGGCCCTGAAACCAGCGGCTGCTCAACGGCGTGAACAAACATTGCCGCCAGGTCGTCGACATGAATCCAGGGCATCCACTGCCGCCCGTTGCCCAGCGGCCCACCGACGCCGAGCTTGAAAGGCAGAAGCATTTTTTGGATTGCTCCACCATCGTTGCCGAGAACAACGCCGATGCGCAACGTTACGACACGCATGCCCAGGGCTTGAGCCTCGCGCGCTTCGCGTTCCCAGGCCACGCAAACTTGAGCGAGAAAATCGTCGGCTGGTGGCGCGGACTCATCCTGGATTTGATTGCCGCGCGAGCCGTACCAACCGACGGCGGAAGCCGACACCAAGACCGACGGCCGGCGCTCCACTTGACGCAGACCTTCCACCAAATTCTTTGTTCCTTGCACGCGGCTTGCGCGAATCGCTCGCTTCTTTTCTTGATTCCACCGCCGATTGGCGATGGGATCGCCGGCCAAATGAATCACGGCGTCGATGCCTTCAAACGCGCTGACAGGCGGCGGCTCCGCCAGCGGATCCCAATCGTAGATAGCCGAGATGTTGAATGGGGCTAGCCGCTGCCGCGCATTGGTCGCATTGCGGCTGAGCACCGCAGGACGATCGAGCAGTTTCAATACGTGTAGGCCAATGAAGCCGGTTGCGCCCGTCATGAGTACTCGCATCGCATCCTCCCTGCTCAAATCAACTTCCGTTGCTAGGGTCCAGCGTTCGGCGTCGACGCGCGGCTCAGGCGATCGCGTACCGCAAGCCATTCGTCGGTTGACGGCGGCGTATCAACAACGATCCACTGGACGCCGGCGTCGTCCAAGTCGTGGAGCGTCGCATACAATCGCCGCGAATATTGCACCGCATCGGCCGGCATTTCGACAATTTGCAACCGCCCGTCGGCAAAATCCGTCGATCGCGCCTCCTGATGAGCGAGACGCAACCATCCGACTCGTTGATCATCATTGAGCAATTGCTCGATCAATGTCTCCGACGATTCCGCGCAACAAATCAACGTGGCCTTGGGAGCATAATGCCGCTGGAGTAGTCCGGGCGATCGCCGCGGCTGCGAGGTCGAAATCGGATTGGCCTCGATCGGACCGACCACCCGTTGTAATTGTGCAACCGTCACTAAACCCGGTCGCAATATCCTTGGTGGATCGACGGTTAAATCAAGCACCGTCGATTCCAGTCCGCCGGAAGTTGGGCCGGCATCGAGAATCAATTCAACATGACCTTCCAATCCAGATTGCACGTGCTGCGCGGTCGTAGGCGAAACTTGCATCGATCGATTCGCGCTCGGTGCGGCCAGCGGAATCGTTGCTGTCGTCAACAGAGCCAACGCCACCGGATGTGCTGGCACGCGAATGCCAACGGTCGCACCGCCTGCCGTTACCATGTCGGGAATCGCAGGGCGCTTGGGCAACACGAGCGTCAATGGTCCTGGCCAAAACGCGGCGGCTAATTGTTCGGCCGCTGCTGGCCAAGCCAACGTCAACTGTCGCGCGGCGGCAGCATCGGCCACATGCACGATCAGAGGATTATTGGCTGGCCGGCCTTTGGCGCGGAAGATCTTCCCAACCGCTGATGCATCCAGCGCATTCGCTCCGAGGCCATACACCGTCTCCGTCGGAAATGCAACCAATCCGCCACGACGCAAAATTTCGGCCGCGTCGGCAATGGTCGCTTCATTCGGCTTTTTCAACGATCCGTGGCCGATTGCGGTGGCCGGGGGATTGACCATTCTGGCGAGATAGTTAGAACATGTGGATTCCGGTGTCACACTCCGGGCGGCACCAGAAATTGTTAACCGGTGTTGCAATTCTCTCTTCGCTTAGCTTGCGGGACCTGCTGGAGTCAAACCAAAAAATGTCTACAAGCAACGCGCCGCTCGTCGGTATTATCATGGGCAGCAAGTCGGATTGGGAAGTGATGAAGGCAGCTTCCGTTACACTTTCCAAGTTCGGAGTGTCGCACGAAAGCCGGGTGATGTCGGCCCACCGCACGCCGGAGTTAGTGACCGAATTTGTCGCCAATGCCGCCGGTCGCGGAATGGAAGTTCTCATTGCCGCCGCCGGTGGAGCGGCCCACCTAGCCGGCGTCGCTGCTGCTCACACGCTGCTGCCGGTGCTGGGCGTGCCAATGGAAAGCCCCTCGCTCAAGGGGATGGATTCGCTGCTCTCCACGGTGCAGATGCCTGCCGGTATTCCCGTCGGCACCTTGGCAATCGGCAAACCTGGCGCAACCAATGCCGCACTACTGGCGATTGCCATTTTAGCCAACAAACGGCCCGAGCTAACCAAGAAGCTCCAAGACTTCCGCGGGGAGCAAGCCGAGAAGATTCGCAACGAAAGACTCGAATGAACACCGGCAGCGGCATTACTCGGCCGTTGGCGGCGGCAAGCCCAGCCGCTTCAGGTAAATATTCGCTGCTGGATCGTCGGGCAGGGCCTTGGCGATGTCCGTATAGATGGCTTTCAGCCTCAGCTTCGTCGGCAGCGACAGACCTGCGAAATGTTGAACTCCGCGATCGCGGATTTCTTCGGCTACCAAGTTGATGGCCAGTGTATTGAGCGGGTCGAATCGAATAATAAAATTCTTCGCCCGCGACTGCCGATCCGCCAACAACGGTCGCATTACAGCGTCGCGTTCAGGGCTATGCGCCGCGCCAAAATGATGCCCCAGTTCATGCACGAGCAGTTCCAGCTTTTCCGATTCGCTGATGTGCTTCGACCACTCTCGCAGTAAGATATGGCGTTGCAGCGGACCGCGCGTGCCGCCTAAATGCGTCCGGCCGTGCGGAGTTTGATATTGGCTTGTGAAACCGATGGCTAGTTGCGCCTTGCCGAGGTCGGCTTCATGGATGAATTCGGCGACGGCAACGTCAAAATCGCTGTTTTTATCGTCGCTTTGCCAAGTGCCGGTTTCGATCACTTCCAATCCAATGCCGCAGTATTTCTGCAAAATTTCTGACGCGTCCGCAATTCTTCCTTGCAGGCGGCGCGACCAAATGGCCGGGCGGGTGGCCTCTTCTTCGTCGACAAAGATCTTCACGGTGACCACCGGCGAGCGCAGCGCGATCGGCGCAGCGCCAGACGATTCCAAGACGACTTTGGCCGCGACGACGGCTTCTTGATCCGGCGGCGGCGTGCTCAGCGAGATCCGCGCCAGTTCAACCCCTCCTCGCGGAACTTCGCCAAAGTAATACGCCGTATCGGGCAGTAGCTCGTAGAGCTTGTCGTCCGTCGCCAAACTCGCGGTTTGCCCGCGGGGAATCGGGATGACGACCAGATCCGTGGACGCGATGGAATAGGCCGTTGGCTTTGAGGGATGGTCTTTGTCGCCGCCGACCGCGACGGTGAATCGCATACTATGCGAAACGCGGTTGCTGACCACGGCAACGGCCGCCAGCAACGGAGTCTTCAGCCCTCCGCCCACGCAGATGGTCATCGCGACGACGGCGCACAGCTTACGCTTGGAACTCATGAAATCGCCAGTATCACGCGGAAACCAACGTAGAACCCACGATCGATTATAATGCGGCCAGCAATGAACTGATATAATCGCCGATTTGTTCGATCACTTGCGCCTGCGGCTTATCCGCCGCCGAGGCAATTCGCCGCACAATCGCCGAACCAACGATCAAGCCATCGGCGACTTCACTTAATAGTTTGACATGTTCGGGCGTGCTGATGCCGAAGCCAATGCAGATTGGCAATGGCGTCCGTTGCTTCAACCAATTGACGTTTTCGACCAAATCTGGCGGCAAATCCCGCCGTTCGCCCGTGATGCCGGCCACGGAGACGTAATACAGGAAGCCGGTCGATGCTTCGGCGATTCGGATCGCTCGCTCTCGAGGCGTGGTCGGCGTGACGAGGTGGATCAAGCTGAAGCCGGCGGCACGGCAAATCTTCGCAAACTCGCTCGATTCTTCCACCAGCAGGTCGGGGACAATCGCACCAGCGATCCCGGCGCGCTGGGCGTCTTCGACATACTTCTCTAGTCCGTGGCGGTAGACGATCGCATAGCTCACCATCGAGACCACGGGCATCGTAAGCTTCGGCGTCACTCGGCCTGCCATCGACAGAATCTCAGCAAGCCTGATCTGATGTGCGAGCGCGCGAGTGTACGACGCTTGAATGACCGGGCCGTCGGCGATCGGGTCGCTATAGGGAATGCCCAGTTCGCACAAGTGACAGCCGCGGCGCGCAAATTCTTCAACCATTGCGGCAGTAAAACCCAGTTCGGGGTCGCCGGCCGTGATGAACGGCATTAGCGCCTTGCGACCGGCAGCGCGGAGGTTGGAAAATAATGTGGGAATGGACATCGATGGTCGGAAGAGTTGAACACAACTCAACGGGTTGATGCAGCCAGTTCTTAACGGTCGAATATTGAATCGCGCGAGTGCGAAATAATTGTCGAAGGCGAAACGCGCTGGCCAACAAATTCGTCCAGCGCAAGCCCGAGCGGGCGGACCGCGACCCCTGCCTGCCGGCGAAGTTCCTCGGAAAAAGCCCCGGATAGGCCGAACATCGAGATTGCTCCTAGCCTATTATATCACCCCGAAGTCTCGCGATCTCCGCGGCGTCTTTGTCGCCTCGGCCAGACAAGCAGATGACGACGACATCGCTCTTGGGGCGATTAGCGGCCAATTCGATGCCTGTCGCTACTGCGTGCGAACTTTCGAGCGCGGGCAAAATTCCTTCGGTGCGGGCAAGCAAATGAAAAGCCGCCAAGGCGTCGCGATCGAGGCAACTGGTGTATTTTACGCGGTCAGCGTCTTTCCAAAAGCTGTGCTCAGGGCCGACGCCGGGGTAGTCGAGGCCGGCCGAGACGCTATGTACGTCGCATGTCTGGCCATCCTCGTCCTGCATGACGTAGCTAAAACTGCCATGCAACACGCCCGGCGAACCGTGCGATAGTGGTGCGGCATGATCGCCGGCTTTCGCCGATCGCCCGCCCGCTTCGACGCCAACGAGTTCGACGGATGTGTGCTCGGCGAAAGGAAAAAACATGCCTGCCGCGTTACTTCCGCCGCCGACGCAGGCGACGACGAGATTTGGCAGCCGGCCAATTTGCTGCTGGCTTTGCCCGATCGTTTCTCGGCCGATGACCGATTGGAAATCGCGCACGATCAGCGGAAACGGATGTGGACCGACCACCGAGCCGAGAATATAGTGTGTCGTTTGGACCGAACTCATCCAGTCGCGCATCGCTTCGTTGATCGCATCGCGCAGCGTTCGCGAACCGCTGGTCACCGGCCGCACTTCAGCGCCGAGCAGCTTCATGCTAAAAACATTGGGCTTCTGACGGCGAATATCTTCCTCGCCCATATAGACGACGCACTGCAGGCCGAAGCGGGCGCACGCGGTGGCGGTCGCCACGCCGTGCTGGCCTGCGCCAGTCTCGGCAATGACGCGCTGCTTGTCCATTCGCAGTGTCAACAGCGCTTGGCCCAAAGTATTGTTGATCTTGTGGGCCCCGGTGTGATTTAGGTCTTCGCGTTTGAGATAAATTTGCGCCCCGCCGGCGTGGTCTGAAAGCCGCTTGGCATAGTAAAGCGGCGATGGCCGGCCAACGTAATGCTTGAGCAATTCGCCCAGTTCGGCGTGAAACGCCGAATCTGATCGTGCCGCGTCGTAGGCAGCCGCCAACTCGTCGAGCGCCGCCGTCAGCGTTTCTGGAACGAATCGGCCGCCGAAGCGACCGAAACGGCCGGCGGCGTCGGGAACTTGAGCGAGCGAAGGCATAGGTTTTATCAATTGGCTTTGTTGTCAAAACTTCTTGCGGCAGGCTCTTTCCTGCCGGCTACGGCCACCAGGCTAGGTTCAGCAAACAGAAGTTTCTGCTCCACGCAGCTCAGGGTAATCGTTAAACTTTACATGGCTTACGTAACCTGAAGACTCTATTCTTGGCGAGACGTCGGCAAGGTCAAGTAGGCACCGTGAGCCGCGCCGAGTCGGGCAACGCAGGTAAGCAACATCTGCCCGTGCAGCACGTTGGCCGGTGGAATTGCTTGCCGCACTTTGGCGCTGGAAGGATGCGGCTGCCAGTGCCGCCCAGCACGGCCAGGTCAGCAACAAAATCGGCCGCAGCCCTGGGGAAAGGCTACGGCCGAGAGGCGGGAACGACTAGCGGAGGGGTGCGCCTTGAGGGCGCGGCGGGAATCTGGAGCGGGATCAACTGGGCGGGAATCGAACCTTGCACAGTTGAAATCGGCCCGACGCAACCAGTTTCTACCGGGTTTTCGATTCTTGGCGAACAACCGATACGACCGGGGAGCTTCCTCCAGGCGGCAAAGTTTAACTTGGCCTGACGGCGCAGGACAAAAATTCGTATCCTCATCTTTGTTCGTCGTGCTTGGCCAAGCTGGATTCAACGCGGGAAGGAGACGCGTGGAGTAACGGAGAAGTGAGAGTTTTTGTTGGAACCAATTCTTTGCCACTCGCCCATTCACCCATTCTCCACTTCTAATTCTCCAACTTAGGCGACTCTGAATCGTATGACGACGCATTGGCCGGTCGTGGTCGTCGGAGCTGGGGCGGCCGGACTGGTGGCGGCCGAGCGCACTGCTTCGCGTGGCATTCGCACGCTGCTGCTGGAAAAGAACGGCAAGCTTGGCGTGAAGATTCTGATGTCAGGGGGCACTCGCTGCAATCTCACCCATGCGACCGATTCCCGTGGAATCGTCGCCGCGTTTGGTCCACCGGGGCGATTTCTGCATTCGGCGCTTGCCGCGCTTGGTCCTCAGGATCTTGTTGCGCTTGTCGAAGCCGAGGGCGTACCGACAAAAGTGGAAGAGGCAGGCAAGATTTTTCCCGTTAGCAATCGGGCCGTCGATGTACTCGCGGCATTCGTGGCGCGGCTCGAACGCAGTGGGTGTGAAGTCGCTACGACAGAGCCGGTGGCAAGTGTAGAAAGAATCGCAGATCGCTTTCGCCTTACGACTCCAAATCGCTCGCTTACCGCGCAGCGCATTATTATCACCGTTGGCGGACAATCGTATCCCGGTAGCGGCACAACCGGAGATGGCTATCGCTGGGCCAAACAGCTCGGACACACCATCCTGCCGCCTCGCCCTGCGTTGACGCCGATCACAACTTCGGCGGCTTGGATAGCGACGCTATCAGGAATGACGATTCCTGACGTGCAACTGCGGTTGTTCGAGCCTGACAACGTCAAGCCGCTCGACACCCGCCGCGGATCGATGCTGTTTACGCATTTCGGTTTGTCCGGCCCGGTGGCGCTCGACATCAGCCGCCACGTCAGTGGCCATCCACGGCCGCAAACATTGCGGCTGGAATGCGATTTGTGTCCGCCGACAAATGCGGCCGCGGTGGATGAACAGCTGAGAAAAGAAATTCAATGGAATGGGAAAAAACAGTTGATCGCGATCCTGCCGGAGATTCTGCCGCGGCGACTCGCCGAGACGCTGCTGCAACACGCGAACCTGGCAGTCGAGCAAAAGGCGGGCGAATTGAGTAAAGCCGGTCGCGCTGCGATCGTGCGCGCCATCAAACAAACACCGATTCCACTCACCGGCACGCGCGGCTTTGCCAAAGCGGAAGTTACGGCCGGCGGAATCTCGCTCGACGAGGTCGATTCGCGTACGATGCAAAGCATGCTCGTTCCCGGTTTGTACTTGGCGGGTGAAATCCTCGATCTCGACGGCCCGATCGGCGGCTACAATTTCCAAGCCGCCTTTAGCACAGGTTGGTTGGCAGGGTTGAGTGTGTAGCGATTGCAAGAGAGAATGTGAATGTCGTTGGAACGATGCACGGTGAATGCTGAGCGATGAATGGAGTTGCAAATGGATCTGGCCGCGGCGCAGCGGATGGCGCAACTATTGATGCGAAAGCATGGGCTATTTCCGGAGTGGAAATTTGAGTTCGACCGAGCCGTCCTGCGGTTTGGCAGTTGCCAGTGGCGGCGGAAGAAAATTACGCTGTCGGCCTACCTGACGGCACTCAACGACGACGTGCAAGTTCGCGATACCATTCTGCACGAAATCGCTCATGCCCTGGCGCCGCCACGCGCAGGTCATGGCAAGAAATGGCGACAGATCGCTCAGGCCATCGGCTGCAACGCGATGCGTTGTTACGGCGAAGAAGTGATTGCACCTAAGCCTAAGTTTATCGGCACGTGTCCGAGCTGCTCGATGAAAGTGGGGCGAAATCGCCGCGATCTCTTGTCGTGCGCCAAGTGCGATCGACGGTTTAATCCCAAATATCTCCTGGTTTGGGATGTCGCCTGATGATGGAAACATTCGTGGTACGCCATGCCCACCTGCCTCGACTACGAATTGCTCGATTTTGGCGACGGACGCAAACTCGAGCGATTTGGACCATACGTCATGGATCGCCCATCGCCGTCGGCAACCGGAAAACGCCATTGTGACGGCGGTTGGCATACAGCCGATGCCCGATTTGAGCGCGCCAACTCCGCGCCATCCGGCCCGCAGCGTGGCGTTTGGCAGTTGCGCGGCGATGTTCCGCCTGCGTGGCCGATTCACTCTGGCAGTCTTCAATTTGAGTTGAAACGCACCGACTTTGGCCACATCGGCATCTTTCCTGAACAAATCGAAAACTGGAATTGGATCTACCAGTGTCTGGGTAAAGAAGAATCTCCGACGCCTACCGTACTCAACCTTTTTGCATATACCGGCGGCAGCACGCTGGCCGCGGCATTGGCGGGAGCGGTTGTCACTCACGTCGATGCGGCAGCCAATATCGTCGCCTGGGCACGCAGAAATGCGACGCAATCGGGCTTGTCGTCCGCGCCGATTCGATGGGTCGCCGAGGATGCCTTGAAGTTCGCGCGGCGAGAACTCCATCGCGGTCGACATTACGATGCGGTGATTCTCGATCCGCCCAGCTACGGCCACGGCCCAGGTGGCGAAGTCTGGAAAATCGACGAGCATTTGCCGGAACTGCTGAATGCCTGCTGCCAATTGACCGGCCCGCGACCGCGATGGTTGCTACTCACGTGCCACGCGCCACCGTATGATCCTTTGCGGTTGGTCCAATGCCTCCGCTCCACCGGATTCAGTGCCAGCAAGCAAGAAATCGATGCGGGGGATCTGTGGCTCACCACGGCAAGCGGTCGCCGACTTCACAGCGGCTGTTTTGTCAGGCTGTCCGCTGGATAGGCGATGACTTCCTCTCGAACGCATGGATCCCTCCGTGGAAATATCCTGGATTCAGATACAAGCCATTTCTCGCAGGAGCCTTGTGTACGTTGATAGCAGTTTTGCTGGACTTGGAACTACTGAACCTACGCAGTGCGAGAGCCTGCTTTCCGCGAGATGAATTCCAGCGTATTTGAAAACACATCAGCCCCGTGAGCAACTCGATTCCTCGACGATGGGTGCGGCCACACGATGCGGAGCCGGCTCGAACAGATGTCGAATTTCGCCGGCATCTTATGCAACCATCGGGAACTGATCCTCGACTGGTTCCGTGCGAAACGAGCCGTTTCGGCCAGCACCGTCGAGAGGCTCAATGACGAAGTCAAACAGCCCGCCTGAAAATCCTGCGGATTTCGCACCTACAAAACCATTGAAATCAGCTTCCCCCCTACCTTAGCCGCCTGCCTGAGCCTGAATTCAACTACTGAATCTGGTGAGGGGGCAGAAAATCTTCTTGCAAAGACATTGCATCGCGCTGATTCCCGACGCTACACTTCCAATAGCCGGGGAAATGCGGCGGTCCTCGGGAGCCAAGCCGCCGTCGTCACCGGTTCAGTTCACGTTCGATGTAGAAGTGCCTGCGATTCTCGTCTGTGCGCTCCCTGTAGAAGGTGTTTGATGGGTCGAAGGATTTATGTGGGGAACCTCCCCTGGACGACCACTTCGCAAGAGCTGACTGATTTGTTCGGCGAATTCGGCGGAGTGGTGAGTGCAGAAGTCCTTTCTGATCGTGAGACCGGCCGTTCGCGCGGCTTTGGTTTCGTCGAGATGGAAAGCGACGCAGCGACAGAAGCCGCCATTGCCGGCATGAACGGCAAAGATATGGGCGGCCGAGCGCTGACCGTCAACGAAGCTCGCGAACGCACTCCGCGTCCGGCGGGTAGCGGCAGCGGCCGCGGAGGTTACGGCGGTGGTGGTTATGGCGGCGGCTACGGCCGACGCTAATCTTCCCACGCAACCAAGTGAAGCAAAACCAAGTGACGGACAGTTGACGGCGTTTTTGTTACCTGACCTTCACCTCCGCCCCTGGAACGGCAGCGGCCTTCCAGGGGCGAGTTATTTTGGCAATGGCAAGTGGAGAGGCATTGCATGATCGGATCGGCAGTCAGCATCGTGCGGACGCGGCATTTGCCATTAGGTTATGTCGCGGCTTCCCGATCATGCCATTGGTTCGACCGAAGGTCCGCAGCCTGGATTAGCAGCCGCGGATAGGATAGGTGCATTCGACTGTCCGCTCAATCTTTCCCAGAATGCTTGACTTGCTCCCAATATTCGTCGAACGCGTCGCCATTCTTGAAGCCGATGCTGTTGTCGATGTCATGGCAGTGCAAGCAATTGTCGATGGCCTTGCGGCGGCTTTCCGGAGTCGCCAGCGACAACCGTAGCTCCTTGCGGAATTGTTCGATATCCGTCGCCGATGCTTTAGCATCGCCAAGTTCGGCGGCCACATGGGCCGATCCGGGGCCGTGGCAATTTTCACAGCCGTTACCGGCCAGCAGCGGCGTCTTATTTGCGTCCAAAAACCCTCCCACGAACGGGTACGATTTCTGTGGCTCCCAACCGGTGACGTGGCAGCTTAGGCATTCGGCGTCGAATTCGCGTGAGGGGGTGAGTTTTTCAAGCGTTTCCAAGGCATGCTTATGAGGGGTTTGTTCCCAGATTGCATAGGCCTTGGTGTGGCAATCGCCGCAGACGCTGGAGCCGACGAAAGTTCGTCCGCTCGGATGCTTCACCGGCTTTAGCCCCAGGCCGTCGAGGCCCAAGTATTTCAATTGATCTTGTAGCCCGGCCATGATTTGTACCATGCGTCGAGAATCGCCAAATCGCGCATCGAGCGGCACGCGCTGATAGCGAAGCTCATTGGGATTGTCGTACACTCCCAATACAATGGCATACATGCCCTTGTGCCCGACTTCGATCAGCCGCGTGTTCGTTCCAGCAACCATCGCGGCCTCGGCGGGCGGTTCATCCGCCCCGCCGGCGCTGACGACAACATCGAATTGCGGAAATTTTTTGGCAAGCGCCTGCGACTCGTCAAGCGTCGCATTCGAGAGCAGCACGAGAAAGTCGCACTTGGCGGCTTGCAGCCTCGGCAATACTTCCTCGAGCGCGGCACTCGCGGGCTTAAGCAGGATCATCTTGTCGGTCACGTCGCGACGAGATTCGTCGCCCAAGACGCTCGTCACGCCGATTTTTTTTCCACCCGCTTCGACCACTTGAATCGTCGGAATGATCTTTTCGTCAAACTCATACAGTCCCACATTGGCAGAAACAAATGGCGTCGGATCATCGCCCACGGGCGTCACCAGCGGCGCCAAGACATCGGCCGACAATCGCAAATCGCCCGAACCGAAGCCAATCGCCTTGTAGCCCATCATTTTCAGGCCATCGACCATCGCCTGGTATTTCAATTCCGTTTGCTTGCCGAAACGCTTCACGATCCCTCCAACGTCCATCGGTATCACCGGCCACTTTTTTTCGGCGAGGGATTGCAAGAACATGTCGCGGCGGCTGAGACCGCCTTTTTGATTTTCTTTCCCCGAACAGCCGCACGGCTCCATGTAGCCGTCTTGCGAGCCTGTGAACACCAAGGCCACACGCGGGGCGGGCCAATCTGCAAACAACGGCGGCTGCCGTGAAGCAGCGCCCTCCGCAGCCGGCGCAGAATCGACAAGGCGAACCAGTTGTGATGCGGCCAACAGCGCCGCCAGGGCGGCGAGAATCATCCATGAAGCTAAATGACGCACGGTCGCAGTCCTTTCGTTGAATCGGAAGGCTCAATCCCCCACGGTAAATCGCACCGGAATCCGCAATATGTTGGCCTCGGGATGACCAGTTTCAATCAAAATTTCGCCCATCTCGCCTTGCTTGTTTCCGAGATGGACCGCCGGTCGCGTGCCAATCGGAATCTCAATGGTCATGGGCACCTGCACGAAATGGCCGCCGGCAAGTTCCCGTCGTTCGCCGAATGTGACTTTTAACAAATCGGGTTTGGCCGATTTTAGCACCGGGTGCAAATCCTTAGCGTGCGGCCCGTGGGCTTGAAGCTTCATTTCAACTTTAGCTCCCTTTCGACCACTCACCGTGCCGAGACTTAACAGGCCATTTTCCGAATCCCACTCGTTCCCGCCAATCATTTGCACATCACTGACGACCATGCCGGTAATTGGCACATCGACTACCGGGTTATTGGGTAAGTCCAGCGTCAATTCCAGCTTTTGTGTCAGCCGCCCGACCGGCAGTCCAGGCTTGGTCGAGACGAACACGGCCACACCCCCTTTGGCTTCAGGATCTTCGTGCAGTTGTTTCGTGGAAAGGGGTTCGGCACGCACTTCGAACTTGTCGGCGCTCTCGTCAACCGTGAACTTGTGCCCTGTCACCGCGACTTGTTTGCTGCGGTAGGAGTAGATTCGCAGTTCAGCGGTTGCCGAATTCGTGGCCGAAACGCCGCTAAAAACCAGTTCTTCGGGGCTGACGCGAAACGAGTTCATCACTTTGCCGACAATCGTAAACTGAACAGTCGGTCGCGATGGATCGTTCGTATGCACATCCGCATGGTGGCGAAACGGCCCCATCGAGTTCGCCTTCCAAGTGATCGCCACTTCGCCGGTCTGGTCCGATGGCACAGGCGTGTTGTCGAAATGGACGCCGATAATGCAAAGCCCGCAGGAAACAGGCCCTTTTTCGAGGGTCAGCAACCCACGTCCGCCATTTTTGACTGAAAAAGTGTGCGATTGGCTGATGCCGCGCTCCATGTTGCCGAAATCGAATTCGGTGTTTTCGACGATCACATGCGGAGCGCTCGAATCGACCGCAACCGCCGTGTCGCCAATCGCCAGATCCTGCGCGATCGTCCCGCTAGGCGATGCGCCCAGTTCAATGATCGTGCCGCCAAAGCCGAGAGCGATGCCGAGCAACAAGGCCAATACGATCAATACCCAGTGACGCATAAGTTCAGGTGGAAAAAAGCGATAGAACGACCAATGTACGTATTGTACCAGCTTTCCGGCGATGCGTGAAAGACGAACCCATGTTTTCAAGGCCAGAACCGTGTAATTTGCTCCCTCGATCTACCCTTCTCGCTCTGCCGTGAACGAGCAGCGGAGCAGATGCGCCATTCGAGCAAGTTCCACACGACAAGCAAGCTTTTCCCTGCCTGCCAACATCAAATACCCAGGTCTTCTCGCATGTCATTCTCTCAGAGGTCCAAGAGAAGTCCGTGAGGCGAGATTACTTGGACATGAAATCAGCCTGACGCAAGCCCGTGCGCTGCAGGCGGCGGCGGTCAAGTGGTTGCGACGGATCAACCCGGCCGCTGCGGCCAGCTTGGAAGAGGGTCTCGAAGAAACGCTCACGGTCGTTCGCCTGGGCGTGCCGGAACTATTGCGCAAAACGCTCTCCACGACCAATCCCATCGAAAGCGCCTTCAGCGTGGCCGAAAGCGTCACCAGACGCGTCAAACGCTGGCGCGACAGCGACATGCGAGAGCGGTGGTGCGTCGCGGGACTCCTCGATGCCGAGAGCCGCTTCAACCGCATCCAAG
>JADZDJ010000128.1 GCA_020851115.1 Pirellulales bacterium | reverse complement strand
CCAAAGGTGCGCTGTCCAATCGGTTGTTCAAGTTTGGTGAGCTTAATTTCCCGGCCGTCGTCTTCATTCGGAACGACTTGTGGATGCTGCCGTCAAATACAGAACCGCGTCGTTGCTGAATGGCGGAGTGAACGATTTGTTGTCGCCGGAAACTTTTACCGTGCCCGAACCGGCTGCCGCGCCGGTCGTCGGGTTGAACCACTCGTAGCGGTAAGTCGCGGCAGGCAGGTTGACCGTGAAGGCACCGCTCCCCGGCTGATACACCAGGTAAACCTGACCTAGCTTCGCCAGGCAATACGTGGTCGAAGCCAAGTCATCTCGCGGTGTCATCGCCGCCAGATCCATCTTGTTTGCATACGTGCGAGTCTGGCCCATGGCGGCCCGTGCGGCGATCCATCCGCTGTTGTCCTTAAGGTTTTCCATGAGGATCGGATTGTGACCGCGCAAAAAGCTCTTCCACACCCACGCCCGTGATAACTTCGCATCATTGATGTAAATGTTCCACCCAAGGTGATCCGTATCCAAGACGCTCACTTTCCCACCGGGCGCCGCGGGTGGGTTCTTGACGTAGGGATCCTGGGCGCTGTCGAAGTTGGTGATTTGGCCGAGCGAAATCCAATCCGCCGGGCTGTTCCAGAGGAGGTCGTGTTTGGCACCGAGACTCCAAGCCTGCGACGTCATCCCGACCGGATGCTGCTGTGGCTTGTCGGCCTCATACGATTTAATAAATCTGATCAAATCATACTGCCACTGCGTCGAGCCGCTGACGGCGCTCTCGTTCGCGATTTCGTAAAGTACATTGTCAAGATCGTTGACCGTATCGACCACTTTTCGAACGTAGGCTTTCTGTAAATCAACAACCGCCGCGATCTGATTGGTATTGATCTCCTCGCCATTTCCATTGCCGTTAGCATCGCCATTGATTCCATTCACGTTGTTGTTGCTGTTCATTGGGTGATACTGCCAGGATTTCAGTGAACCAGAAAGAAACCAACCTTCGAACAGCATGATGCTCACGTAGATGCCACGATCGCGGGCGGCGATGACTCGCGTTCGCAGTCGGTCGAAATAGGACGGGTCAAACTGTGTGAGGTCGAACTTCGGTTTGCGATCGTTCGCGTTTTCCGATCCAGTTCGCAGCCACGGTTGAGGCTGCGAAAAATAATTTTGGCCAGAACGATCAACCGCCCGGGGAAGTTCCCATCGCCACAACCGAATGAAATTGTGATTGTTCTCGGTCAAAAGTTCGAGATAAGCATTGAAGTCGAATTCCGGCGGCGGATCGCTGGTATCGACGGACCCGACATCGAGCCCGCAGTCCTGCAGGCTGGCCCAGGTGTGGGAGCCCGTCAAATAAATAACGCTTCCGGTCCCATCGGCGAAGTAACGGGAATTCGTGGGATGAACTCGCAGCGGCCCAGCAGTTTTCTCATTCGTTCCCTCTTGTCCCTTCACGGCCGATGTCACGAGGCTGACGGCAACCAGCAACACGATCGGGCGACTGTTCTTGAGCATCCTGGTTTCCTTCAAATTGATTCGTTATGATTCGATGTCGTAAAAACACAGTCTGGATTGACGCGACCAACGATTTTACGACACGTTCAAAGGCACCGCCATCGCAGTGGCACGCTCCGGTTGAGTTGTCGATGTAGCTCGGGTAGTTTGCCCCAGTCACCGTCGCCGGAATCGTCCATCAACGACCAATCATGGAAGCTTGAATCCCGATTCCTCAAGCAGGCTCGTGGAAGCGAGTTCCATACAGAAACGCCTATTGTCGCGTCGCGCCCGATCGAGTCGGAATGCCATCGAAAAGATGCCTGCACCTGCCCCCACTTGGCCATATGTTTCGAAAATCGTTCTAATCCTGTTAGTTCGGGTTTCGCACTTTTTTTGGACTGCGGTGACTTGTCACCGCTTTGCTCTCCAGTGCGAAGCACTTTTTCAGCATCACCGCAACTTACCTAGGATTGCGAATAATTGGCTCCAAGTCGAAAATACCAAAGCGGCGATGAATCGCCGCACTCCAAAAGTGCAAAACTCGAACTTAGTAGCTGAATCGAAATTCGGCGGACGTGAGCAACGCCCACGTCATTTCTTTCAGTGCATTGATCTTGTCTTCGGGTCGCGATGCCAGGTACGACGCGACGGCAGCCGTCTCGTCTTCGGTCGGCGGTCGTGTTAACAGGCTGATATACATTTCATCAGCGATCGTCTGCGGCTCTTCCAACTTACTCAGCCGCGCCGTCAGATTATTTCCGCTGGGGTTGAGCCACGATTGTACTACGTTCCCGTTCGCAAAAAACAAGGCTTGGTCCACCGTCGCGAAGAAATCACGTTGCGGTTGACCGTCACCATGACCGAACAACGTCACGAAGGTGCCGACGTTACCTTTGGCTTTCTCGTAGACAAACGCTTCGAGCTGCTTCTCACGTTCCGCGATTCGATTTGGATCGTCGGGCTGTTGGGGGTCGAGGGGAAGAGTCTTGTTGATTTCCGCTTCGCCGGCGGCCCGCTGATTTGCCAGGACACCGGTAGCTTCCATCACGGACCACGCCATCTGTTCCGGCGACAAGGGCTCCAATCGATTCGCCGAGAAACGCACGCCCCATCGATCTCGCATCAAGTCGTACAATCGATTTACTGTGGCGTCATCCGCCGAGATGCGATCCGCATAGGTGTATGCCAAAACCGATTCGGCCGCTCGCAACTCATCGTCGGCGAGCAGCTTGGCGCGCTCGATCGCTTGCGTGTTCTGGCGCGCGGCACTCAACTGCGGTTCCACTTCACGAACCTTGGCTCGCGCCGCGTCAAATCGTTGCTTGACGGCAGCGGCGGCCTGTTTTGCCGCGGCCAGTGCAGTCGCCGCAGCCATTGCCGGCGGTGACTTGTCGGCGACCACTTTATTCGCAGCCGCTACTTCGACGGCGAGTTTGTCGGCTCGCGATTGAAGCTTGGTCGCGATATCTGTCAGCTCAGCTTCGTTCAACT